>JAFGGR010000029.1 GCA_016930475.1 Clostridiales bacterium
GTCGAATCGTAAAATATCTCGAGGCCGCTTGTACCGAAATCACCGGCTGTAAGGAGAATTTCGGACTCCGGGCGGATATCCGACGGGTCATGAATGTCGAATATTAAGAGACGATTTCCGGCCAGATAGTAAAGGTTGTTGCCGTCGTTTTTGATGATGTCGGCTTCATCGACTCCCGCAGTCTGAATGTTGGTCTCCGAATAGTCCTGTGAAAAGACTCCGATACCGTCCGGCTGGGATGTCCCGGCATTCTCGTCAATTACCATCTTTCTTGTATCTTCACGGTTGTATCGCCGCATTTGCGCCAAAAGAGTCTCATAGTCGTCCAGTCGGATAAGATCCGGGTCTCGGGACTCGGTTATATCTTCCGCCGAATTCTCGATTGCGTCACATGGAGCGGCCATCTCGTACATTACGGTCAATTCGGACTCAGGCGAAGAAACGGCTTGCTTATCGTTGATGGCGTTGTCCATATAAGACTCGGCTTTGTCAGATTTTCCGAGGAGGGAAACAAAGAAAATTGCACCGCCCGTAACAAGGGCGACGGCAGCGAGCGCGACAGCGGTTTTCAAGAAGACGACGCGGCTCCGGCGCGGTTCTTTTCGCGTGGAAGGGAGAGGTGTCGGTACCGATTCCCGCTTCGCGGCCTCGGAGACAGAACGCTCGGATTCCGCCCGAACTCTCTCGAGTGTGCGGTCGAGCAGATCCCGGTCGGTTCGGATCTCACCCAGTTCTTTCTTGAATTGTTTACCAAAATCCTTCATAGTTCCTCCGCGTCCATAAACGGAGCCAATTTCCCGCGTGCCCGAAAAAGTCTGCTTCTCACCGAGTTTTCGGCGATCCCGAGCTGGCGGGCGATCTCGTGTGTGTCCAAATCGAAATAGAAGCGCAGCAGGATCACATCCTTGTACTTGTCCGGAAGCGCTTTCACCGCTTTCATCAAATCCGAGTCCTCGATCATGTCGCCGATGATCCGGTCTTCCTGAGAGCCCGGCGACCCCTTGCTTCTCTGACGGCCCGCGTCCTCGACCCCGGTGCCGGCCTCGGTCCAATCCTCATAGGATCCGACTCGGGTATGCCAGGCGGATTTGAGGTAGTCCTTGCATACATTCCGAGCGATCGCGATAAGCCAGTATTTGCAGTCCGCCTCGCCCCGAAAATCCTTAACGTGCCGGATCGCCCGGACGAACACGTCCTGAAACGCATCCTCCGCCAACGATCGCTTCCCGAGGTATACGTTACATACCCTGAGAATATCGTTGCCGTAAAGGTTGAACATGTCCTCTACGGACGGAACGGCGAACCGATCGGCGGACTCCGTTCCGGAGGAAGACGGATGGCTCATCGCGGATCTCCTCTGCATAATAGACGAATCATCGGACCGACCCGTTGCATAAAACAACGGAATTTCGATATAGAGCCATTTTAATTCATTTTCCGCGGTGCGCCAATGGTCTCCGGCAAATCGGAGAATTCCGACGAGGTCACGGGATTGTTTCATGTTGTTTAAATAAGTATATACGCGCGCGCGTGACGCGAAAAGTTTGGTATAATAGTCGAAGGTGTATTTTTAAGCAGGCTGGAGGAACACATAAATGTCCGATAATCCGGGTATGAATCATCCCGATAAGAGTGCGGAGCAAGACCGCAGAAAGCTACAGGAAGCTCAGGTCGATGCCGTTTTCCGCTCGGACCAGAATACGATCATTCCCATCGATCTGGAACAGGAAATGAAGAAATCATTCATCGATTACGCGATGAGTGTCATATCGGATCGGGCTCTTCCGGATATCCGGGACGGCATGAAGCCGGTTCACCGAAGGATCCTGTATTCTATGTTTACCCAGGGCTTTACACCAGATAAGCCTTTCCGCAAATGCGCAACCACCATAGGAGACGTTCTCGGGCGCTTTCACCCGCATGGCGACATGTCGGTATATGACGCTCTGGTCCGTCTGGCACAGGATTTTTCGATGAGACATCCCTTGGTCGACGGTCACGGTAACTTCGGATCCATGGATGGTGACCCGCCCGCCGCTTACCGTTACACGGAGGCGAGGCTTCAGAAACTCTCCCTCGAGATGATGAGCGACATCAACAAGAATACCGTTGATTTCCGACCGAACTTTGACGAGCACGAGATGGAGCCGATCACTCTGCCTGCCCGTTTCCCCAATTTACTGGTGAACGGTGCCGTCGGCATCGCGGTCGGTATGGCGACCAGCATCCCTCCTCATAACCTCGGCGAGGTCATTGACGGTGTGGTCATGCTCCTGGATAATCCCGACGCCGATGTCGAGGATCTGATGACCGTCATTTCCGGCCCCGATTTCCCGACCGGCGGCGCGATCCTCGGTCAAAGAGGTATTCGTGAAGCATATCGGACCGGTCGAGGACGGATCGTTGTACGCGCGCACGCGGATATTGAGGTAATGAAGAACAACCGTCAGCGCATCCTGGTCCGGGATCTTCCGTATATGGTCAACAAGGCCCGGATGATCGAGCGGATCGCGGATCTGGTCAAGGATAAGAAGATCGAAGGCATTTCGGATATCCGGGACGAGTCGGACAGAAACGAGGCCGTTCGAATCGTCATTGAACTCAAGAAAGATGCCAACGCCAATGTTGTATTGAATCAGCTTTACAAGCATTCATCACTCCAAGAAGCGTTTAACGCGAATATGCTCGCCTTGATCCCGGACGAACAGGGCCGCCTGGAGCCCAAAACAATCACTTTGCTTGACGCCTTGACGCATTATATCCGGCATCAGGAGCAGGTCGTACGGAGAAGGACGCTTTTCGATCTGGAGAAGGCTGAGGCGCGTCAACACATCGTAGAGGGACTGCTTAAGGCCATTGACCATATCGATGAGGTCATCGCTCTGATCCGCTCTTCCAGGACCGAGGATGAAGCGAAGAAACGCTTGTCCGACCGCTTTGATTTTACGGAAAGACAGGCGCAGCACATCGTTGATATGCGGCTTGGACGTCTGACGGGTCTGGAGCGCGAGAAGCTCGAAGCGGAATATAAGGATCTTGAAGAGAAGATCGCCTACTATCATCGCGTTCTGGACGACGCTCAGTTGCTCCATGAAATCATCAAGAGCGAGATCCTTGCCGTGAAGAATAAGTTTGCGGATAAGAGGCGCTCCGAGATCATCGCAGGCGAGGATGAAGAAATCACGGATGAGTCGCTCATTCGTGAAGAGGAGGTCGTGATCACTCTGACACA
>JAFGGR010000030.1 GCA_016930475.1 Clostridiales bacterium
GACGACGGCTCCGACCGAGCTGAGTCCGCTCTCGCCGTTGAGAGGAAGACCCCATTCCGTGATCTTGTCCGCGACCGCCTCATACACCGTTCGCCCGTCCTCGAGCTTCAAGTCTTGAAAATCACCCGCCGAAGGGTTCGATGTGCGGACCAGAATAAACATTCCTTTTCCGGCTTCATGAGCAACCTTGATAAAGGGCTCGATCCCGTCGATCCCGAGATATGCGTTCAACGTGATCGCGTCGGCGTCGATCATCGTCGCGTCGCTTCCGTCAATGAGGGTCGTTTTACCGATGATCCCCGCCGCGTAGGCTTGAGCCGTTGCGCCGATATCGTTTCTTTTCGCGTCCGCGATGACGATCATTCCCTTTTCGTGCGCATAGTCGATCGTACTCTTAAGTGCCTTCATCCCCTCGACACCATACATCTCATAATAAGCAAACTGTGTTTTGATCGCCGGAATGATATCGCAGGTCGCATCGATCAGTGCCTTGTTGAATTCCAGGATTGCCATGGCGGAGGCCATTTGAACGTTCGGTTCCTTCTGCGCCCATCCGGCTCGGATCGAGCTCGGCACATAATCCAGTTTGGGATCGAGCCCCAACACGGTCGGATTATTCATTTCTTTGATTTTTGCGGCGAGTCGATCAGCGAAGTTCTTCATAGGTCGTTCTCCCTCCCATTATGGTCAATATGCACTTTCCGAATAATTCTTTTCCGTGAAAAGGGGTGTTTCTGGACTTGCTGAGCATTTTATCCTTATCGAAAACGTACGCGTTCTCAAGATCGAAGCAAGAGATGTCCGCCGGAGCACCGATATCGATCGTTCCGCGGCCGAGCTTGAGGATATCGGACGGTCTTTTTGCCATACACTCGACCAGATGCGCCAGTGATAACCTTCCGGTCCTGACCAGATGGGTGTATCCGAGCGAAAAAGCGGTTTCGAATCCGACGATGCCGTTTAATGCCAGTGAAAATTCGATTTGCTTGTCGTCCTGATGGTGCGGTGCGTGATCGGTGACAATGATGTCGATCGTGCCGTCGGCAAGCCCTTCGATAACGGCTTGGCGGTCGTCCTCGGTGCGAAGCGGGGGACTCATTTTCGCGTTCGTGTCAAAGCCCCTGCAGGCATCCTCCGTGAGTGAAAAGTAATGCGGGCAAGTCTCGGCAGTCACTTGGACGCCGCGTGCTTTCGCGTCTCGGATCAACTGTATTCCCGCGCGGTTACTGACATGGCAAATATGGACCGGCAGGCTTAAGTATTCCGCGATCTGAATATCCCGACCGATCGCAAGATTCTCCGCAAGTGTTGGGATCCCGCGCAGTCCCATCCGTGTCGAGAGCGCACCTTCGTTCATCGCTCCCTCGGATATCGATTTATCCTCGCAATGATCCATGACGATCAAGTCAAAGGCGCCGGCGTACTCCATGACTTTTCGCATCAGATCGGACGTTTCGATCGGAAGTCCGTCGTTTGAGACCGCGACGATCCCCGCATCCTTCATCAGGCCGATCTCGGCAAGCTCCTTGGAGTTCAGCCCTTTACTTGCGGCACCGATCAGAAAAACATTCGCTGAACCGACTTGTTTACTCTTTGATACGATACTGCTCACAACTGCAGCGTTATCGCAAACCGGATTCGTATTGGGCATCGGGCACACAGAGGTATAGCCTCCCTTTGCCGCGGACTTTGTTCCGCTCTCGATATCCTCTTTGTACTCGTATCCGGGGTCTCTGAGGTGGCAGTGCGCGTCAATAAGACCGGGAAACAAAGCGGCTCCGCCGACATCATAGGTCCGGTCGCAGGGCTCATCAAACGGTTCGCTGATCCGGCCGTCCCGGATGTAGAAATCGACCGGATCGCCTTCGTTCATCCGTCTGGCATTCTTTATTAGGATATTCATTGCTGATTCCTCCTTGCGATCAGGAGATAGAGCACCGCCATGCGAACAGCGACACCGTTCGTGACCTGCTCGTTAATAAGCGATTGCGGACTGTCGTAGACGACGGTCGGTAGCTCCACCCCGTGGTTACACGGTCCCGGGTGCATAATAATGGCCGTTGGTTTTGCTCTTGTGAGCGTATCGGGCAAGATCGAGAAGTATTTGGAATACTCGGCGACCGAAGGGAAAAGCGACTTTGATTGCCTTTCCAGTTGGACGCGCAGTCCCATGACCGCGTCGGCACCTTCGACCGCTTCGTCGAGCGACTTGGCAACCGTACATCCCATCTCTTTGATCCCGATCGGTAGCATCGTCGGTGGTCCGTACAAGAATACCTCCGCACCGAGCTTCGTCAGTCCCAGGGTATTGCTTCTCGCGACCCGGCTGTGATAAATGTCTCCGCAAATCGCGACCTTTAATCCCTCAAGGGTTCCGAACCGCTCCCGCATTGTAAACATGTCCAAAAGCGCCTGAGTCGGATGCTCGTTCATCCCGTCTCCGGCATTGACAACGGAGGCTTTAAGAAAAGGTGCAATAAAATGCGGTGCTCCCGATTGGTTGTGCCGCATGATGATGATGTCCGTCGCCATCATATCGATGGTCCTTACAGTATCCAGGAGCGACTCGCCTTTGTTGACACTGCTTCCCGATGTGGAAATGTTCGCGCTTGCCGATCCCATATACTTCGAGGCAAGCTCGAAAGAAAGCCTTGTCCTCGTACTGTTCTCGTAGAAAAGCGTGATCACCGACTTCCCTTGGAGATGCGAAGTCTTCTTGTTGCCCGAAGTTAGTACGCGCTTCATCATTTCCGCCGTGTCCAGAATCTCGGTGATCTCCTCCGCGGTCAATTCGTTCATACCCAGAAGGTCTTTACTGCGTAAAGTCATGCTCTCACCTCGTCACATAATACGACCCGATCTTCACTGTCGACCTCGGTCAACTCGACGCTGATCGACTCCGAGTTGGAAGTCGGCACATTCTTTCCGACATAGTCGGCCCGGATCGGAAGCTGACGGTGACCGCGGTCAACCATGATCGCAAGTTGGATCGACGCCGGTCTGCCCATATCGAAAAGCGCTTCGATCGCAGCCCGAACCGTTCTTCCGGTATAAAGTACATCGTCCACTAAAACGATTGTTTTATCATTGACGTCAAAAGGAATATCGGTACCGTTAACGATCGGGTGAGCGCTGAGCATCGAGAGGTCGTCCCGATAGAAGGTGATGTCCAAAATCCCGACCGGGGGCCGCACGGATTCGATGGTCTCAAGAATTCCCGCGATTCGTTTGGCCATCGAAACACCTCTTCTTTGGATCCCGATGATGACCAAATCAGAAAGCCCCTTGTTTCTTTCAAGGATCTCATGCGAAATGCGGGTCAATGCCCGGGAAATCGCGTTTGCGTCCATCAGTACAGCCTTTTCGAAAGATTCCGACATACTCACGCTCCATTCTCATCTGCCCTGTCGGGCGCGCTATTTCCGGACAAAATAAAACCTTCCGCCGCTTCGGGCTCGGAAGGCTTACAATAAACGTAGTCTCGCCGACGGTAGTCGGCTCCTTACTCTATATAACCCTTCCGGATCTCACAGGATCTTGTTAAAAGGTCTTTTCTTGAATGGATAATATACTATTCGTTGACACTTTTCAAGTGGCTATGATAAAATTCTCTGGTCACGGGGCTGTGGCGGAATTGGCAGACGCAGCAGACTCAAAATCTGCCGATCGTGAGATTGTATGGGTTCAAGTCCCATCAGC
>JAFGGR010000031.1 GCA_016930475.1 Clostridiales bacterium
ACGATCGAGGATTGACCTTCAGGACCGCTCGTCTTCCCGGCGTAAATCCTTGTCCCCGTCCTTACTCAGGAACGAGTATTCGGGAAGAGGGACCGGAGAGATAATAGAATAATTCATCTGAGGATGGGGCGTCGATTCGATCGGGGCCCCGTTTTCGTCACGTATATCTTCTGCCTGCATATTGAATTCGCCGCCATCCGGCGTGATGATCCAAAGATCATCTCCGACACTCATTTTGTTGCGCTGGGAGATGTAAGCACGTTTCTCACTCTCGTCGTACCGCGTCACCATTCCGACGACAAACGCCGGCTTGTGGGACATTTTTTCGGGGAACAACTGCGGTTCATCCAGCGGCCGATCGAAAAAGAATCCCGTCCCGAATTCGCGATGGACGGTTCGGTCCAGCAGTCTATGCCACTTATCGGAAACCGAATAGGAGTCCGGATCGGCGCAGTAAGCGTCGACGGCCTCGCGATACGCACGCGTTACACTCGCCGCATAAAAACTGCCTTTTACGCGTCCTTCAATTTTGAAGCTGGTGACGCCCGCCGCGATCAACTCAGGGATGTGGTCAATCATGCACAAGTCCTTGGAATTGAAAATGTACGATCCGGTGTCGTCCCCCTCCACCGTGAGGATCTCCTCCGGTCTCTTAACCTCGGAGACCCGGTACTCCCAGCGGCAAGGCTGTGCGCAGTCTCCCCGGTTCGCGCTCCTTCCGGTGAAATAATTCGAAAGGAGACAGCGGCCGGAATAGGACACGCACATGGCACCGTGGACGAAGCATTCCAGTTCCAACTCATCCGGAACCTCTTTGCGAATCCCGGCAATTTCGGCAAGGGACAGTTCACGCGCAAGGACGATCCGACGCGCGCCGAGTTCGTGCCAGAAGCGGCAGGTCTCCGCGTTGGTGACACTTGCCTGGGTGCTGATATGGATCTCGGCATCCGGGAGGATACTGCGGATCCTTCTGAATATTCCGGGGTCGGACACAATGAACGCGTCCGCTCCGATCGAACCGATCAACGATATCTCCTCGTCTAACGCCCGAAAATCCTCCGGACGCGCAAGGATATTCATCGCGATATAACAACGAACACCTTTAGACTTGCAGTAACGAAGAGCGCCTTCCATATCCGGGGCGGAAAAATTGCCGCTCCCGGTTCTGAGCCCGTAACGAAGCCCGGACAGGTAAACGGCATCCGCACCGTACGCGATCGCCGCGCGAAGTTTCTGAAAATCTCCCGCCGGAGAAAGGATCTCCGGTTTAATCATTGTCGCTCTCGGTCGTTTCTGTCGCTTCCTGTGCGTTCTGATCGTTCCAATACTGCTCATAGGCCGCAACATTGGCCTCGTGTTCCTCTAATGTGACGGCAAAGGCTGTACCGCCGTCTCCCGTCGCGCAAAAATAATAGTAATTCACGTTCGGCTCCGGGTACAACGCCGCCTGGATCGCTAGTTTTCCGGGCATGCAGATCGGTCCGGGCGGAAGGCCTTCGTACATATAAGTGTTGTAGGGGCTCTCCCGCATCTGGTCCGCCGTGCTCGCCGCCCAAACCTTGGGCAGACCGTCCTTTTCTCGAAGAAAATTGATCGAGGCACAGGATTGCAGTTTTCTCATACCCGGATCGTCGGAGTTCAACCGATTGTGAAATACCGCGGAGATCAGGAACATGTCCGTGATATATTCTTTTTTAACGTTGGCCTCGTTCTGAATGATCGAAGCCAGGACAAGGACCTCGTCCATCGACATCCCCAACTTTTCCGCGCGGAAATAGTAGTCCGGGATCAGATAATTCTCCGTATTGCGTAAAAATGTGCGTACAATGTCTTCCGCGCTCGCGTTCATATCAAAATCATACGTATCGGGAAAAAGGTAGCCGTTCAAAATGAAATCGCGATCGTCGTCCGCCTTGATTTGAGAGACAAACGAGTAATCGACGAACTGGTTCGCGCTGTTCATGCAATCGTCGAGTTCCGTTTCGTAGAAGGACAGTCCCGCCTGCTTCAGGAGTTGCTTTAACTGAATATATGTCACGCCTTCCGGGAATGTGATGCGCGTGACCTTGGGGTCCTGACAAAGAAGGTACATGATCTCGTCGTAAGTCAGATCGGGGGTGAGAAAGTGCGTCCCGGCCAGATATCCGCCGTCAAATCCGTTGAATTTCGACATGACCGTAAAGAAAAGCTCATTATCGATCAATTTGAGTTCCTTGAGGCTCTTGGCGATGTTCGAAGTCGAGTCACCGGAATTGATGATGACCATCACCGCGCCCGGTGTCTCCTCGGTGATCACGAGTTCTTTGTTCTCAAGTGCCTTTTCGAGGGCCTGATAGCGCTCCGTCTGGGACATGACATAGTTATATCCGAGAAAAACGCCGAGCAGGCCGCAGGCGAGGACGCCTACAACGATCACGGCGGTAACGAGCGCGATTTTTACTCTCTTGGATAGCATACCGGTGAAACGGCTCCTCTCAAACGCTGTTTTTCTTACCCCTGAGCTTCATTCTCATATCGGCGTTCAGGACTTGCTTGCGCATACGGATGGATTTGGGGGTGACCTCACACAATTCGTCGTCGCCCAGAAACTCCAGACATTGCTCCAGACTGAACTGCAACGGCGGTGTCAGTCTCAGCGCATCATCGGTTCCGGAGGCCCGAATATTGGTAACATGCTTCTTCTTGCACACGTTCACCGTAATATCGTCGCCCTTCGGGCTGGTACCGACGATCATTCCCTCGTATACCTGCGTTCCGGCACCGATCATCAGGAAACCTCTTTCCTGAGCGTTATACAGACCATAGGTCATCGCTTCGCCGTTCTCGAAGGCAATCAACACCCCGGAAGACCGCGTCTCGATCTCGCCCGCGAAGGGCTCAAATCCGCTGATAACGCTGTTCATTATACCATTGCCCTTGGTGTCGGTCAAAAACTCGGTACGGTATCCGATGATACCTCGGGAAGGAACTTTGAACTCCATCCGGGTGTATCCTTTTTCGGGCGGATGCATGCTGATCATCTCCGCTTTTCTCCTGCCGAGCTTCTCGATGACCGCTCCGACATAATCCTCCGGGACGTCGACGAGTAGGGTCTCGACCGGCTCATGCAGGACTCCGTCGATCTCTTTCAAAATGACTCTGGGTTTGCTGACCTGGAATTCATAACCCTCCCGGCGCATCGTCTCGATGAGGATGGACAGATGGAGCTCTCCTCTGCCCTTCACGATGAAGGCTTCCGTCGTGTCCGTCTCCTCCAGGCGCATCGACACATTGGTCTCCATTTCCTTGAAAAGGCGGTCACGGATGTGCCGTGATGTGACATATTTACCCTCACGTCCCGCGAACGGACTGTTATTGACCGAAAAGGTCATCGCGATCGTCGGTTCGTCGATGTTTACGAAGGGCAGCGCTTCGGCATGATCCGGATGGCAGATCGTATCTCCGATGTTGATCTCCGGGATCCCGGCGACACATACGATCTCACCGACAGTCGCCTCCGTGATCTCCTGGCGCGCCAGTCCACTGAATCGCATCAGCTTGACTACACGCGCGTTGACGACACTGTTATCGTCATATCCGCAGACGGCGACGAACTGTCCCTGATTGATACGTCCGCGGTCGACTCTTCCGATCGCGATCCGGCCGATGTAAGGGTCCGAATCAATGTTGGAAACAAGAAGCTGAAGCGGCAGTTCGGTATCGCCCTTCGGGCAGGGGATGTGCTCGACGATCGCGTCCAGGAGCGGGCGAAAGTCGGCATTCGAATCCGGCGCGTATTCCTCGAATTTTCGAAAAGCCATTCCGGTCTTTCCCGAAGAAAAGACGGTTGGGTAATCGAGCTGTGTGTCGTCGGCTCCGAGCTCGATAAAGAGCTCCAGGACCATATCGCAAACCTCGAGCGGACGGGCGTCGGGCCGGTCCATCTTGTTGATACATACGATCGGCGTCAATCCGAGCTCGAGCGCTTTTCGAAGGACGAATCGCGTCTGCGGCATCGGGCCGTCGTAGGCGTCGACGACGAGCAAAACACCGTCGACCATCTTGAGGATACGTTCCACCTCGCCGCCGAAGTCCGCATGACCGGGGGTATCGACGACATTGATCCGGTAGTTTCCGTAATCGATGGCGGTGTTTTTGGCCAGAATGGTGATGCCCCGCTCGCGCTCTAAGGCGTTGCTGTCCATCGCCTGTTCGACGATCTGCTCGTTTTCGCGATAAATCCCCGCGATCTTGAGCATCGAATCGACGATGGTGGTCTTCCCGTGGTCGACGTGAGCGATGATCGCGATATTTCTAAGATGGCTGATTTCTTGCATTTGAATAGCGCCCCTTCCCGGTATCTTTGTTTTTTTCGCGTAAGAGCAATCGAATGGGAGTTCCCTCGAATCCGAAATTCTTTCGCAGTTGATTTTCGAGATATCTCATGTACGAAAAGTGCATAAGTTCCTTATCATTGATGAACAAGACGAACTGCGGAGGGGCGATCGCGACCTGTGTCGCATAATAGATGCGAAGACGCTTGCCCTTATCCTGAGGTGTGGGAACCATCGCGACCGCCTCCGCGATCAGATCATTGAGCATGCCGGTCGACAGGCGACGCCGTGATTGCGCTTGTACCTGAACGATTTTTTCGAAAAGCGTTCCGACGCGCTGTCCGGTCTTCGCCGAAATGAATACGACCGGCGCGTAATCCATGAATGAAAAGCGCTCCAACAGCATCTTGCGCATAACCTCCAAGGTGCCGGTCTCCTTTTCGATCAGATCCCACTTATTGACCGCGAAAATGCTCGCTTTGCCCGCATTGTGCGCAAACCCGGCGATCTTCGTGTCCTGTTCGGTCACGCCCTCGACCACATCGATCAGGATTACGCAAACGTCGGCGCGTTCGATGGCTGCCATGGACCGGAGCATGCTGTACTTCTCGACCGAGGAGTCGATGCGACCCTTCTTGCGAAGGCCGGCCGTGTCGATAATGGTAAACGACCCGAAATCATTCATAATTTCCGAGTCAATGGCGTCGCGCGTCGTTCCCGGAATGTCCGAGACGATGGACCGATCCTGACCGATCATGCGATTTGACAGCGACGATTTGCCCGCGTTCGGTTTCCCGATCAGGGCGACGCGGATCTTCTCGTCGTCCTCCGCCCGCTCCGTTTGCTCCGGAAAATGCTCGAAAAGCTCATCCAGAAGCTCTCCGATACCCAATCGGTGCGCCGCGGAGATCGGGAACACTTCGCCCAGTCCGAGGTTGTAGAACTCGTACATTTGGGCGGGAGGCTCTCCGACCTGGTCGACCTTATTGACGCAAAGCACGACGGGGCGCCCCGACTTTCGGAGCATGACCGCAATTTCCTCGTCCGCCGGCACAAGGCCGCTCTTCAGGTCACAGATGAAAAGGATGACGTCGGCGGTGTCGATGGCGACCTTCGCCTGCTCGCGCATGCTCTTTAAGATCTCGTCATCCGTATTCGGCTCAATGCCGCCGGTATCGATCATGACAAATTCGCGTTCTCTCCAGTTCGCCCGGGCATAGACCCGGTCACGGGTGACTCCGGGCATATCGTCAACAATCGAAACGCGTTCTCCGTAGAGTGCGTTAAAGAGCGATGATTTGCCCACGTTCGGGCGTCCGATGATCGCTACGACCGGTGCACTCATATTTTGATTCCTCCCTCAGTATCCTCATGCGCCGCCGATCCGTCCCGAACGGGAAAAACCGGCTTGTTTATACTTTCGATCGCTTGCAGGGCATCGATGAGGCCCCGGCCTGTCGTCTCGAAAACCACGACGGGCAGACCGCTTTGAACTTCAAGCTCCGAGACGGTCATGTCATCCAGAAAAACGCTC
>JAFGGR010000032.1 GCA_016930475.1 Clostridiales bacterium
AATTGCCGGCGGTAAAAGGCGGAAGACCGAGCGATGCGGCTTGAGCCGGCCCTGATTCCCGGTATTGAGTATACCATTTCTCCACTTTCGAAAAATCCGGGTCACCGACCGGATAGAGCCTTGTGATCGAGCGAATCAAAAGAACCGCTAAAAACAAAAGTCGTGCAACCCATTTGTTTTTTAACAAGTCGATCTTTAACGATTCCAGAATTGTCGGGGCCTTTTTTTCTTCCATGCCGCCCTATTCCCGGATGATACGATTCACTCCGTTTATCCGTTGTGATCACTCACCGACGGAATTGATTAATTATAGCATCAATTCAAATCGAACGGCAATTTACCGTTAAACAATACATGATATAATGAGCATGATTTTATTGAAAGGCGGGCTCCTCTATGACTCAATTCCGCATTTACCCCGATTTACTGTATTTGCTTCCCGTAAATACTCACAATACCAAGGATCTTACGGAGATATTGGCGTCTCACCCCGAAATTCGGTTCGTGTCGCTGGTCGGTATCGATCTTGCCGGCAACGATACAGACGAGAAGATCCCCATCGCCGACTTTCTGGACAATCTTCACGGTTATTTGAACGGACATGTTGTCCAGACGGACGGCTCTTCAGTCGTCTTGCCCGGAATAGCGACGCTCAATGACGGCCGGGTTGATTTTGAGCCGGACAAGGATGTGATTTGGTTTGTCGATTATAACTACGAACACTTGGATCCGACAAACGGGAATCCGGTCGGGACACTTCGTATCCCTTCTTTTCTCGTTCATAATTCCGAGAAAGTGTGTTCGAGATCAATCCTGAAGCGATGTGCGGATCGTTTTTCGAGTGTCCTCATGGGTCTTCTGAAGAAAGACACTGCACTGTGTCAGGATTTTGGTATGCAATACAGTGATATTGACCGTATTGAATTGATCGTGGCAACGGAGCTGGAATTCTGGGTCAGTTCACCCGACGAACAAATCAACACCCAACTGCTTACGATTTCAGAAAGCCTTAAGGAACAATACTGGAAAAGAACCAAGGGCGTAGTTCGAACGGCTCTTGAACAGGTCGTCATGCTGCTTGATCTATATGGATTCGAACCAGAAATGGCTCATAAAGAGGTCGGCGGTGTGAAAGCCCATCTGACCGGGAAGGGCGAATTTCACAATATCATGGAGCAGTTGGAGGTCGATTGGCACTACGCGAACGCTCTCCAATCGGCGGATTATGAACTGATGGCCCGTATTTTTATCAAAGAGATCTTCAGATTGCACGGCCTTGATGTCAGTTTCTCCGCCAAACCGCTTCAGGGCGTTGCGGGGAGCGGCGAGCACACACACGTTAATGCGGTCGCTTACTTAAAGGACGGACGAAAAGTCAATCTTTTCAGCCCCGCGGATCCCAAGAAGGATTTCCTCGGCATCATCGGATGGGGTGCGCTCATGGGATTCATGAAGCACTACCAGTTGATCAATCCTTTCATATCGGTCACGACGGATGCATTCAACCGGCTTCAGCCGGGTTTTGAGGCACCGACTCATCCGGTCGTTTCGCTTGGTAAGGATATTGATACACCCTCGAGAAACCGCACCGTTCTTCTGGGCTTGATTCGAAATACCGATTCGTCGATCCAGACACGCTTTGAGATTCGTTCCCCGAATCCGCATACCAATACCTTCCTGTGTTTGTCCGCGACTTACCAATGCATGCTTGAGGGCATTGAGTACGCCGTTCGATCCGGCCGGAACTCTCAGGATCTGGAATCCGAATTCTGCAAACCTTACGGAGCGGAGGGTCAATATCTGGAAAAGGACCGCTTATATCGATCCGAAGAGGACATTTTCGTTCAGTATTCGGCCGATGAGAGAGATAAACTGTTCGGCACACCCCCCTCAACCGTCTACGACTCGCTAAGAGGCCTCTTGCGCGACGATTACCTCATCCCTATCCTGTGCGCCGGCGAAGTCTTTAGCGACGGTTTGATCGCGTCCTACGCGCATGCGATGCTCGACCGCTGGCAGACGGAGCTTGCCGAAAGGCTCATTCCGGATAATCTGAACCGGATTCGGATGATCACACCGGCTCATAATTCGTCAAACGAATACGACGAAGGTCTTTGGAAAGAAATCAATAAGCTGCGCAACCGGCTCGCGAAGGATACGGCAGACTATGTTTCTATTTTTAAGGAAATTCGAATGGCCATCGACGCTAAGAATCTTCGGGAACTGTCGCGTTTACAGCAGTTGATGAATTCTCTTCAGACCGAACTGCTGACGTTATACTCCGAGTATCGCCAGAATCAGATCTGACGAAACTCACCCGGGCACAGGGTTCATATCCCGAACAAAAGAAGCACCCCCACTGTCACTCAAACGACATCGGGGGTGTTTTTTTACGAAGTACCGTTTATGTCCCAAGGCGGGAGTTGAGTAAACTCGCCTAATAATGCTGATCCGAATCAACGAATATTTTACGAGCGTCAGTCCGGTGAATAGACTCTCATCCGGGCGATAAATCCCGGAATTTCCTTGACTCCCCGTTCCAAATCCCTTTCGGTGAGCAAACCCTCTTTGCCGACCATGAAGGCGGTTTCCGTATCCGTTACAACGGGCACAGACTCCATGGTTGACCGGGGAAAACACCGGGCGACCGTCTCCATCTCCGGATGACCGGAGACGCGCAGTAACGCTTTTACGGGCATGTCCATATGGGGTGCGACGACACTCTCGGAAGGAAAGAACCATGGCGTAATGTGCGCGTTTCGGCCTTTGTGCAGTGCCCCGTCCAAAATGTCTCCCACGACGGCGGATGCGGTGGCCATTTTACCCGCGCCTTTTCCGTAAAACATCACGCCGCCCAAAGCGTTTCCGTGAACGTGGATCGCGTTGAAAACTCCTTCCGCCACGCAGATCGGATCTTCCTTCGACACCAGATGCGGCGCAACGAGAAGATGCGCTTTTCGATCGTTCGGATTGATAAACAGCGCCAGCAGTTTGATCTTACAATCCAGTGCCTTGGCGTAAGCGATGTCATTGACGCCGACCAGGGAAATTCCCTCGGCATAGATTTCGGCCGGATCCACATACGCGCCGTTCATCGCGATGGAAGCGAGGATCGAAATTTTACGCTGGGTGTCGATCCCGTCGATATCCGTAGAAGGGTCTTGCTCCGCGTAGCCCTTTTCCTGAGCACGGCGTAACGCGGACGAAAAATCTTTTCCTTCCTCGGTCATCCGGGTCAAAATATAGTTGGTCGTCCCGTTCAATATGCCGGTGATGCTCATGATGCGATTCGCCGCAAGGCAACGATGCAACGGTCGAATAATAGGAATACCGCCGCCTACCGCCCCCTCGAAAAGGTACGAGCAGGTATTCCTCTCCGCCAACTGCATCAGCTCGACCCCATGCGTCGAAACCAACTCTTTATTCGAAGTCACAACAGTTTTGCCGGCGGATAGCGCTCGGACGGTATAGTCATACGCGATCCCGGCTCCTCCGATCGTCTCCACGATGATCGAAATATCTTCGTCTTCGAATATTTCGTCCGCATTGACGGTTATTCTGTCGCTCATCGGATGGTCCGAAAAACTGCGCACGTCCAAAATCTTCTTCACGCGAAGCTCCTGACCCAGATGCATATTGATCTTATCGATGTTCATATCGATCACATCCGCCACACCGGAACCGACGACACCGAAACCGAGTATTCCAACATGAATCATTGACTTCCCTCCGTAATTTATTCTCTGGCCATGATCCGACAGGATCGAACACCTGGAATTTTACCGACATCCGCGATAAGCAGATCGATCGACCGGTTCATCCGGTCCGTTTCCATGGATATCGAAACGTCGGCCAAACCGTTGATTGGTATATTCTGGTTGATCGTAAGAATGTTCCCCTTCGCATAGGCAACGCACTGAATGATGCCGGACAATATACCGGGAAAATTCTCGACCGCAATGATCAGTGTAACGAGTTTACCCTTACTGCTCTCATAGAACGGCATGATCGAATCCTTATATTTGTAATAGGCACTTCTCGATAAACCGACCGTATGGACCGCCTCGTTGACCGAAGCGGCTTTTCCGGAATTCAAGAGTCTTTTCACCGACATGACTTTAACAAAGACCTCGGGCAGGATATCCGATTTGACCAGATAGTATTCATCGTTCTGTGACATGTAAACCTCGCATCTGAAGAATTTTCGGAAATGTCCGCATGTGGCGTACATTTGTCCTTGAAAAGACTTTATCACGATACGATCGTTTTCGCAAGTGGGGAACGGGTTTCTTTGAAAATCACGTCTCGGACAAACGCTTCAGCAGCGACCGGATCGCTTTACCCCGGTGACTGACAGAGATTTTCTCCGGGGAGGTCAATTCTGCGGCAGTCCGCCCGAACTCCGGAACATAGAAAATCGGGTCGTATCCGAATCCATTCTTTCCGAATTCGGTATTAAGAAGGATACCGTCCATCCGCTCCTCAACGATGATCGGCTCGGCATCGTCCCGCAAGAGAACCATAGCGCAGGAGAAGTGCGCCGTCCGCTCTTGGAGGGGAACGTCTGTGAGGAGCCGGGAAAGTTCCGCGAATTTTTGTCGATAGGACGTCTCCTCACCGAAAAACCTGGACGAATAGATGCCCGGGGCACCCCCGAGCGCATCGACGCACAGTCCTGAGTCGTCCGCTAAAACGTAACCTCCGGCCTTTTGAAAGAGAGCCGTTGCTTTAATCATCGCATTTTCGACAAAGGTGCTTCCGGTCTCGTCCGGCATGGATTCGATCCCGAGCGCCTTCATCCCGACCGCTTCAAAAGGCATTCCATCCAAAGCGACTCTGATTTCATTCAACTTATCGGCATTGTTTGTCGCAACAAGGATCCTTTTCATGATTTACAGCACCCTCCAGGATTTCGGGTATTGATTCTTCAGCGCGTGGTCCGAATATTTGGCAAACCCGAGCGGGAATCCGTCGACGGTTATAACGATGTATGAGCGGTCTTCAAGTCTATTTGCTTCTTCCTTGCTGACGAAAATGGTTTCGCCTTTCAGGTATCGCTCCACCCTCTGATCCGTTCTTTCGAATGATGCCCGGCGTTCCGGGCGGATATCTCCTGCTCTTAAGGCGGACGCGAGCGAAGACGAAGGGACAAAGATCGGTTGGTTCGCGACATTCTTAACGTCTCCGCAATAGGCGCCGATCTTTACGGCGCGAAGACCCCGGTACAGATCGGCTGACATTCCGTGATAGTGCAATCGGTCATGAGCCATATAGCCGTTTTGCCTCAGTCTCCGCAGAAATCGTTCGGACGCGTCCGTTGTGAGGAGTCCTTCGAAAAACGCCGCGACGCATCGGGGCACCGAAAACTCGGATACATACCGGTCTGCGCCGGTCGCATCCTCCGCCGACCGTCTCTGCGGCGCAGATGATTTTTTTCGCATATGAACGCAAAAATGCCCCTCTCCCCGACTCCGGTGAGGCCAAATTCGGATCGCCCCCTGCTTTTCTCCGGAGACGCCGGAAAAAGAAACACCCGGAACGCCGGGATGAGCGACGATCTCGTAGCCTTCGCATTCGGCCATAAACCACTCCGCCATCCTTTCGTTCTCTTCCTCCGAAAAGGTGCACGTGGAATAGACGATTGAGCCACCCGGAGCCAGCATCCGATCCGCCTGGATCAGGATCTCCTTCTGCATTTTCACTGTGGTCTCGACCCCATAACGCTCCCAGCTCTTGATCGCGGACGGATCTCTTCGGAACATCCCCTCGCCGGAACACGGGGCGTCAATCAGGATCTTGTCGAAAAAACCCTCGAACCGCTCTGCCAAGCGCTCGGGAACCTCATTCAGGATGACTGCGTCGTCGATCCCCATGCGCTCCAGATTTCGAAGAAGAGCCCGACAACGGTCCGCCGAGATATCGTTAGCGATCAGCAGACCTTCTCCCAGAAGCATCTCGGCGATCCTGGTTGTCTTGCCGCCCGGAGCGGCACAAAGGTCCAGCACGTACTCGCCGGGCTTGGCCGCCAGAATCTCAGCCGGCAGCATCGCGCTCGGCTCCTGTTGGTAAAAAACTCCCGCATGCGCATACGAATCGTTACCGGACAATTTCTCGTCGGCATAATATCCGGAAGGGCACCAGGATACGGGGTCGATCGCTGTTCCGAGGGAAGATAGCACATTCGCATCCGCTCCCGCGGGGACCTTTGACCGGTTCAATCGAATCCCATATACGGCAGGTTCCTCGAAGCTCCTCCAAAAAGAATCCGCGTCCGAGGCGGCATTCGCGGAGAAATACTTCGTCATTCGCTCGAGAAAACGGTCCGGCAGCGTCATAGTCCCAAATACTCCGACGTAATATACGCGATCCTCTTCACGACATCCGCCGAAAACGGTGACTGAAGATCGGCCGCCTCGATGATCTCCAGAAAGGGCTTATTGCCTCCCTCGCTGCAGATCCGATCGTATTTAAGAAGCGCTTCCTGTGGGTTTTTTCGAGAAATGTCCCACAGTTGCAAAGCAACGATTTGAGCAATGCAGTAATCGATATAGTAAAACGGAGCCGTGAAGATATGACTTTTCTTCACCCATGCCGCTCCCGATTCGTAGAACTCGTTTCCGTCGTATTTGAGGAAAGGCTGATACTTGTCCTCAAGTGCCTTCCAGACCGAATGGCGCTGTGAAGCCGACAGATCCGGCTCCCGGTAAACGCGATGCTGGAACTCGTCCACCATGCATCCGTAAGGGAGAAACAAAAGCGCGTCGGTCATGTGCATTTCCCGAAAAGCACTCGCGTTTCCTTTGAAAAACACCTCCAGGTATGGGTACGACAGGTATTCCAGAGCCGTCGAATGGATCTCGCAGGTCTCGAGCGTCGGAGATTGGCATTCGATAAAGGGCGATGAGTCGACTCCGCGGATCGCGGCATACGCGTGACCGGATTCATGGACCAATGTTGAAATGTCGTCAAACGTCCCATTCGCGTTCATAAAAATAAAAGGGATGCCATAGTCCTGAAGCGTCGAGCAATATCCGCCCGTCGATTTTTTTTCGCGCGTCTCGAGGTCCGTAAAACCATGCTCCCGAAGAACATCAAAGAAGGAAGGGTCCTTTTCGAAAAGCGCGCGGAACAGTTCACCGGCACAACGCGTATAATCCTTCATCTCGATCGCCGGTCTCGGGTTACCCTTTGAAAAGAGACAGGGCAAATCGTAATACAAGAGTTCGTCGACTTCCAGCCGTTTCTTTTGAAGGCGCCGGATCTCGACGGTGATCGGCACAATGTACCGCAGAATATTCTGCCGTAATTCCTCGACCATCTCCGGCGTATAATCGTAACGCTCCATCCGCTTGTATCCGAGCTCGACAAAGGTCGGGTAAGACAGTTTCTGAGCGATCGACGTACGGATCTTCACCATCTCGCCGAAAATCCCGTTAAACTGCTTGAGCTCCCCGGCATAATAATCGGATACCGACTTCGCCGCGTTCTTCCGCTCCTCGCGGTTCGTCGATTCCAAAAAAGGATTCATCATCGATAAGTTGTATGTATGACCCGCAAATTCGATTTCCGCTTCCGAAAGGATCTGGTCGTAACGGTTCTGAAGCGCGGCTTCCTGAGACAGTTCCTCGACGACCTCGGTCGAGATGGTTTCCTTGAAAGTCTTTGCCTTCATGAAAATCATCTTCCCGAAGCGTTGCATCAGAAGCGGAACGATCTCGGAATTTAAAAGAGACGAATATACGGCGGATGTCAGTTCACCGACGATCGGGTCCGCCTCCTCAAAAAAAGTCATTTCATCTGCGTAAAAAGAGTCGGTGGTGTCCTGGTCGTGCCGGATCCGGCACATGGACTCTGCCGTGTAAAATTTACTGAGTAACTTCTGAAGTTCGGCCAGCGAAGATTCCACCAAGGCAATATCCTTGGAGGTCATCAAACGGAGTCTTGTTCTCATCGCGCATTCGCGAAATTCCTCAACGGAGGGCCTCTCATAAGTCAGTTCGGCGTATTGGGGCATTTCCATAGTATTGACCTCTATTCTACATTTGCTCGACGACTTCAATGCCGAGCAGATTCGTACAAATCAGAAGCCCGGTACATATCGCTTCACACAGGGCAAGACGGGCCGCGCGAAGACCGATATCGGTCCCTGAAAGGATACTTGAGTTGTTGTAGAAACGATTGAACGCGCGGGCGATCTGAGATGCCAACCTCGCCACCATGAAGGGCTCGTTCGTTGAGGCCGCCCGGGCGACCGCATCCGGGATTTCAGCCAGCAGTTTGATGACGCCCGTTTCGTCGTCGGAGATCAGAAGAGAAAAATCCGCTTCCGAACGCATATCGGTCAACAAACCGCGCTCGTCCGCTTTTCGCAGGATCGAGCGGGTACGCGCGTAGGTATAGATCAGGTACGGCGCCGAATCGCCTTCGAAGTCGAGCATCTCTTCCCATGAGAAAATGATGTCCCGCTCACGTCCGGCCCGAAGGTATGTATAGATCACGGCACCGATCCCGACTTTGTTCGCGATCTCGTCGATGTGTTCGTCATTCATTCCGGTCTCCCGGATCAGGGCGTTCGATTTAATGATTTCACGCGTCTTTGCGATGCTCTCGTTCAGAAGTTCATCCAGAACAACGATATTGCCCTCCCGCGTCGAAAATTTCATGTTCTTAAACTTCACCAGTCCGAAACCGACATGGACACAATCCTTCGCGTAAGGCTGTCCGGCCTTGTCGAGGACGGCGAATACCTGCTTAAAGTGAAGCGCCTGAGGAAGTCCGACGACATAGATATTCTTGTGGAAGCGGTACGTCTCGTTTCGGTACATCACGGCCGCCAAATCCCGCGAGGCGTAGATGGTCGTACCGTCGGACTTAATGATGATACATGGCGGAAGCCCGTACTCCTCGAGCATGACGACCCGGGCGCCTTCGCTTTCCACGAGAAGTCCCTTCTCATTCAACAGGCCGAGGACCTCGGGGATCCGGTCACTGTAGAAACTCTCCCCGTTATAATTATCGAAGGAGACGCCCATTTTCTCGTAAACGGCGGCAAACTCCTTTAGCGACATATCGCGGAATTTCTCCCATAATGCCTTCTCCTCCGGTGCGCCTTCCTCTAGTTTTCGAAAATTCTCGCGCGCGAGGTCCGAAAGCCCCGGATCCTCCTTTTCCGCTTCGTGAAACTTTACGTAAATGCGCAAGAGTTCATCGATCGGCGAAGCAAGAAGCGCCTGCTCGTCGCCCCACAGACGGTAAGCGGTGATCAGCTTGCCGAACTGTGTCCCGTAATCGCCCAGATGGTTCATCCGGACGACCGTGTATCCGAGTTTCTTATATATTCGAGACAGAGAGTGCCCCAGTACCGTTGTGAAGGCGTGTCCGACATGAAAAGGCTTCGCGATATTCGGAGAGGAGAACTCCACGATGACCGTCTTACCCTCACCCTCGTCGCTGTCTCCGAAACGAATATCTTCATCTAATATCCGGGAAAGCACCGTACGTGCGACGTGTCCCCGATCCAAGAAAAAATTCAGGTACGGACCGACGGCCTCCGCCTTCTCGATCCAGGTATCAGAAAATCGCGGGTCCGCGGAAAGCTCCGTCGCAATGGCATTCGGGGATTTTCTGAGGGTTTTGGAAAGGGCATAGCACGGAAAAGCATAGTCGCCGAGCTCTTTTTGCGGTGGGACTTCGATGAGCGCGTCTGCTTCGGATGCCGGAAGTCCGGTCACCGTCGAGATTATGGCCGCAATTTCTGTCCGATAATTCATGTGTCGTTCCTCCGAAAAACGCTTATTCCGGCGCTTTTATTTCGCTTCATTATACTCCGACAATGTATCATTTCGTCGACTATGAGTCAATTTGTGATATTATGTCTATGAGTTTTTTTCGGCAGCAGTCCCGCTATTCTTTCGTTCAGGGGGAACACTCATTGATCCATCATTTGTTTCCGGAGATCCATCCGGTCTTACTATCCGGACTTGCCGCAGTTTTTGCGCTAATTTTAACATTTATTGCGCTTTCCTTCTTTCGTAGGATCCTGCCGAAGGATCGCGGACGCGCTTTTGCTTCTCAAGCCGATGTGAGTGTCGGAAAACCGACCGGCGCGGGACTTTTTTTTATCACCTCGATCCTGATCTCCGCGCTTGTTTTCTTGCCGGTCGACCCTTTCACAATATTCCTCTATGCGGTTGTTTTTCTATCGATGATTTTTGGTTTCGGGGACGATCGCGCGAAAAAGCCTTGGCATGAATATATTAAAGGACTTCTGGATTTATTGGTTTCCTTATCGGCCGCAGTGATTTTCGTTATGTATGCGGGTACTGAAATGTATCTGCCATTCTCAGGGACCTTCGTACAACTTCCGTATTATCTCTTTATCCCGCTGGCTACGCTACTGGTTTGGGCTTCCATAAATGTCACCAATTGCACCGATGGGGTCGACGGGCTCGCCTCTACGCTATCTATCATTTCTTTATTGGCGTTTGTCGGGCTGGCCTATCTCCTTGGAACGACCGGCAGTTGGACGTATTTGATCCCGGTTGCCGTGTTTGCCATTCTTGCGTATCTCTGGTTCAATACCAATCCGAGTCTCCTTCTGATGGGAGATGCGGGTTCCAGAGGTCTCGGAGTGTTAATCGCCCTTAGCGCGTTATTCTCGAAAAGTCCCCTCTCCTACTTGCTCATATGCGCTGTATTCATCGTTGACGGCGGTGCGGGGATCGTGAAGATCTCATTGAAAAGATTTTTGAAAATCAGCGTGTTAAAAAGCATAAAAACTCCGATCCACGATCATTTCAGGAATAGCGGCAAGGCGGATGAAGACAACTCGAAAAAATGGAAGAACCAGACGGTCACCGTCCGGTTCTCCTTAGTCAGCGTTTTCATATGCTCCGTATATTTATTGGCTGAGTTGATCTGTTCGGGTATTTTACTCTAGTCTGTCGGATCTTCTTCTGAGCTTTCGGTCTCCTCGATCTCCTCGGCCTCCGTGATATCGCTTTGCGCGACGATGATCTCCGATTCTTTTATCTCTTCTTCCTCAATCGTCTCTATTTCTTCCTTCTTCTCGATTTCTTCCGTAGCCTCCACGATTTGTTTGATAACCGCTTGATCGTCTTCGGCAACGGCTTCCGCCAGTTTCATCATCTGATTTCTCATGGATGACATTTTTTTATCGAGCTTGGGTTCACCGGACGGAATGCCGGGCTTGTTGCTCTTCGGCTCCGGTTTGTCGCTGTTGTCGGCACCTTCGGTAAAATTCGTCGCGACCTTCACGATCTCTTCGATCCCGGGAACCCGTACCTCGGTCTCAAAATTGTACTTGCGCTTGTGTTCTTTCATTTCTACACCTCACAATATAAAATGGATAAATAGAGCAATCAGAGAAGCGATGGCCAGTAACGCGAGGAATCCGAAAAGGAATGCGCGTCTCGGCGGTTTGACACGAATCGGCGGAGTTATCGCGACAAATCTCGAGTCATCGTCGTCGCTTTCCGAAACGGACGGCTCAGGTGCTTGGATCACAGAAGTGACTATAGAAGCGGTCTCCGCTATCGCCGGATCAGGATGGACGATCGCTCGGGCCAATTTGACTCTCGGAAGCAACTCAAGCTGAACATTTCGCATAACATCTTTGTAATCAGCATTGGGTAATGGCTTTTCCGCGACAAACTTTGTGGAATCCGGAACCTCAGTTCCCGAAAAATACATGATTCCGACGCTGGCATCATCGGAAATATTGGAAGGGTTGATCACAAAATTCTGAACGGTTTCCATGAGTTGATCATTCATCTCTTCTTCGGGCAGATCGGCCAATTCAGCTAAATGAGCTACAACAGGGCGAATCAGGTATGTTGAGGCGTCATATACCATATCCGCGAGTCCGTCGGTCATCAATACGATCGCATGAGCATCGTCCGTCGTTGTTTTGACCAGTCGAAGATAATCCTGCGCATCGGGAAAAGTGACAAAGAATGTACTGCCGGAATTCTCGCCATTCTGAGGGATCGTGATCGGAACAATCCCCGAAGAAGTGATCTTTGCAATCAGTCCGTCTCCGATATGTCCGCACATCATACGCGTGTCTTTAACGGCGCAAAACAGCATTGTGGCGGACATCCGTTCAATTCCGTCGATGCCGTGTTCATTCGCGAGAATAGCCAGTTCTGATTGTATCGCGGTGACAAGTATGCTCCGGATGACATTTTCCCGAACATCATGATAGAACGCATCAAAGTGTTTGGTAAGAAGCTCGGTTACCGTGCGGACCACCGAATTCGAGCCCATCGCGGCATCCGTGTAACGGCTGCCTCCCGCCCCGTCCGATATACACACGATATGGACTCCATTTTGATAGAGAGCCAGAACCGCATCCTCGTTCTCCTGTCCCTTGTCGGAGTGTTTTCTGCCCGCTAGGGAGAGGCAAACCATCTTTATCTTTTCTGACATCGTTTGGCTTAATCCTCCAGATACTTGAAAAACTCGTCCATCGCAACGGACTTACCCTTGGATGAGTCGACCAAATCGTAAAGGGCATCTTCTTTCATATTACTCGACACAATGGATGAACTGCTTGATCCTAAGAATTCGAAAAGCTTGGAGAACTGCGCGGAATCAATGCAAATCGGTTCCGCCCGTTTGATCGATAGTCTCCTGAGTAAAGTGAGATCAACGCCGTTTCCGACTCCGATATTGAAGACGACCAGTCTGCCGGTCTCCTCTAATTCATTCGTGGCGGTTATAGCCTTCTCCATATTCTCAATGGCACTGTCGCCCTGTGGAGCACCGTCTGTGATTACAACCAACCAAGGCTGATAATATTTGATCCCAAGGTGCTTATAGCCTTCCTTTCTTAAAGAGAGCAGTTCAAGGGCAGTAAGGATTCCTTCTCCGATCGGCGTCAGACTCGTCGTTGCCTGTATTCTCGGGATGGGGTGGTCTTTTTCCAACTTCCCGAAGGGAAGAAAAATATCAACCGTTCCACCAAAGGTCACAACACAAATGTCCGCGGCCGCTCTGGTTTCGTCATTTTCGCGGATCGACGAAAAAAAACTCTGGAGACCATCGTTCAACTGTTTGATCGGATTGCCTGCCATAGACCCACTGATATCCAAGCAAAAACAGATCGGTAGCCTTCTGCGCGTACTCTTACCAAAATCTGATGAGTCAAACGCTTTACCCTTTTTAGCCATTTTAACCTCCCTAACCGTACATAATGCCGATAAGTATCATTAACGAAGTAAACACCAATATCAAAAGAACCGTCAGCAGTAATAATCTTCTGTTTTCAGCGACAAAGCTCTTGATCGTCTCAAAGCGAGACTTTGGCTGTGGCTTGCCTCCGGGTGTTTTAGGCCTGGCCGTTTGCCCTTCAGTTGGCTTCGATGCATCAACGGATTTGATAGGTTCCTTCTCGGAATGAGTAATCGAAACGACTCCTTCCGCCTGTGGACCGCGGGAAAAAGTCGGCTCTGCGTTACGCTGAATTTCCTCACGCCTTCCCTGACTATTGTACATCAAATTTTCTGAAGATGACATGTTGGGTCGGGTATTGGGGAGCGTCCCTCCGGTCGAAGCATCCATGATCGCTTCCCGGAGAGTCTTCTTGTACGTCTTTGGTTTGTCGGATTGATTTTCGCTGATCGTATGATCCGTATGAGGGAACAGCCGATAAGCCTCTTCGTCGGCAAACTTCTTATCGGTCAACTCTTTCTTGTACTCCAGGATCGCTACGTACCACTCGATCGGTTCAAATCGAGTTCCCTTGCAAAACGCACTGGTGAACATCGACCTGAGTGTAGGCGTCAATGCGTCCCATATCTTATCATACCCGCCGATCGGAACCAGAGATTCTTCGGAGGAATCGGATGAATAGGGAAAGGACCGATCCATGATCTCTTCGCGCAGTGTTTCTTTTCCGAATCGTTGCGCATAGGGGTGCTGTCCGCAAAACAGGATCGAAAAAACCAGTATCGAACAAGAATAGTCCTCGTGGACCGGTCTTCTGAGAACGTCCGAAAACGAATAGTCCCAGAGCTCGGGAGACGTGTATTCCTCGGTTCCGACAGGGCAAGGCATATCCTCGATCTGAACACTGTCCATGTCGATCAAATAGACGTGCTCGGAATCCTTCATCATCATATTCTTCATCTGTATATCGCCGATTATGACTCCGTGTATATGCAGGTACATTACCTTTTCCAGAACGCGCAAGGCGACTCGGGCGACGTCAAGGCGCACCCATTCCGGGTATTGGCCAAGGATGGCATCCGGCCCGTCAAAGACGCTTCCCAACGTTTGTCCGGCACCGGCCTGCATTAGAAATCCGACAGGTACCTTGTTGAAAGTATACAGAAGCCGGGACGGCCAGCAAATACCGCTCGCGTCGATCCCCTTCTGGGTCATATGGATCAATTTTCGCCATCGGAGCGGAGTGATCACTCCATTATGATAAATTTTAGCGACACACTTCGGATCTGCCGTTCTGAAAACGATCCCTTCCGCCCCCGTACTGATCTTTTCCGTAAGAAGGATGGGTTGGCCGTCTTCGTCGTATACCTTATCTCCAACATTACAGTGAAGTTTTGCGTCCAAATAATCGGTGGTTTTAGATACGGGATGGACGGAGTAGGATAATTCCGCACTCAAAAAAGCACCCAGGCGAGAATAGGGACGGATTTCGTCATTCGTCACGACACATACGGAAAACGCCGCCGGGGCACACATATCCCGGATCCGCTCCACGGCAAACGAGTGCTCAAGCACGACCAGACAAGCATATCGGTCATCGGAATATTCCCGGATGAACGATTCCCAGGAAAGATTATCGGATTCGATCAGACGCCCTGCGTTTCTGAATTGCTCGAGTATGAGGCCGATCGCCTCGGCCTGAAGTTTTTCTTGGGTATCAGCCTGCTTACGAACGATTTCGACGTTATGGCGAAATGCCTTGTTAATAACGATCTTCTTGTCAGAATTGAACAGTTCATCAAAAAACGGCTCGGAACTGCCGTCCGCGAATAATCGTTGGACGGCCGAAAATTCCATCAGGAACTTATCTCCAAGAGAAAACACCTGATTATAACTATCTGTCATTTACCTGTCCCGCAACCTTAATTAATAAACGATTACAATATTATAGTATCGCTTTATCGAAAACAAGGACAGTCAATAATATTTAACCACAAATACGGCTTGCTGCAGTCGATTTGACGCATGAAACGTTACGGAAACAAGGTCAAAAGATCATCCAGTTCCTCTCGTCGGCGGATAAGTCGATCGACACCGTCTAATCCGATCATGACCTCGGCAGGCCGGAGGCGATTGTTATAGCACGAAGCCATGGAGTAACCATAAGCTCCCGCGTCCAAAACGCAAACGAGATCTCCCTCCTTGATCATCGGTAACATCCTGTTTGCCGCAAGAACGTCTCCCGTCTCGCAAATGTTACCCACGACTGTAACCGCCTCACTGCCATGGCTGTCGTCGACCGGACGCCCATCCCGATAGATCTCGATATCGTGCCAGACATTATACATGGACGGTCGAACCAAGACATTCATTCCGATATCTGTTCCGATATATTTCTCCTCGAAATTGTTCTTGATCGCATGCACCCTTCCGAGTATCACGCCGCATTCTGCGGCGATGTAACGTCCGGGTTCCGACTTGATCAAAATGTGCACTCCGTTTCTCATTCTCCATTCGCAGACGATTTCGGTAAGCTTTTCTGAAAAATCATTCAAATCAAGGCGCTCCTCACCGCTCAATTTCCGGTAAGGGATACCGAAGCCTCCTCCGAAATCAACAAATTCCAGGCCCGAAAAACGCTCCGCGAGTGAAAGAAAATTCCTGAGCGCTTCGAGAAAATGACCCGGGTCCATAAACAGCGATCCGATATGTTGGTTGACACCGACAATTTTAAGATCATATTCCCCGGCTGCCCTGATCGCGTCATCAATATCATTCTCGGCGACCGCAAACTTCGTATTCTTACCCGCCGTGACTACCTTCTTATGATGACCGTCGCCGATACCGGGGTTGATTCGAACCGCGCACCGGCCTCCCGGATTCAGGCGTCCGAAACGTCTGATTTGCGCGATACTGTCAAGACTGGTCATGATACCTTTGTCAATGGCAAAAAGCATCTCTTCATCGGAGACGTTATTGCATACGTAGAATATTCGATCTGCCGGAAAACCTGCCTTCAGAAGCGCATGGATCTCACCCGGGGACATCGCGTCCGCGTTCAGTCCCTCTTCCAGTGCAATTTTCAATATGGAAAGGTTCGAGTTGGTCTTGATCGAATAATTGACCGTAAACGAATCTTCCTTGAGTATCCCCTTCATCTCACGAATACGTTCTCTGAGGATCGCTTCGTTATAAACATATAGAGGGGTCCCGTAGCGTTCGGCCAACAACTCGGGAGATACTTTCCCGAAAAAATCTCTGGCCTCAGTAAATGAATGCATAATGTCTCCTATTCGATTTCCAAAAAATCGAGAAAAAATATCGCCCGTTCAAGGCGCACATCTATTCTAAACATGAGCGGAGATTATTGCAAGAGTTATAGATCACTCGATCCCGACCATTTTCATGAGATAACGAGCGTTCGCCGCCGTCGAAATACCGGGAGAAAGGCGGTAATCGAAGTGGATGCCCTCCTCGTCGTATTTTTCGGAGAAATAATAAAAGTGAATGTTCTCCTCTTCTTTCATGACTTCACAAAGCTGATAGTCGTGCGTTGACATCATCCCGATCACCCACGGTCGAAGAAGGTTCTCGATCACCAATTGCGCTCCGTCCGTGCGGTCCTTCGAATTTGTTCCACGGAATATTTCATCGATCAAAAACAACAGAGGCGCATTTGTCTTGGACTTTCGGACGATCCGCTCGATTCTGAGAAGCTCCGCATAGAATGTCGAGAGACCGGCTTCAAGATTATCCGCGATTCTCATGGATGAGCCGATGCCCATAACGGTCAGTTCGAGATAATCGGCACAACAGATCGTTCCGGCATAAGCCAAAACGGCATTGATCCCGACCGTACGAAGCAGAGTGGTCTTGCCGGACATATTGGATCCGGTGATCAGCGCGATCCCCGACGGCAGGATAAAATCATTGCGGACTTGACGTTTGACCGGTATCAGCGGATGCCCCATCGCGGTCGAGGAAAAATACGCGGAATGATCTGTGTTTCCCTCCGTTTCGCGAAAAACCGGATACGAACATTCCGGATAGATGATACGCATCATGGTCAAGCTTCCGAGAGCCTCCCACAATCCGAGGAGTTCCAGATGTACCGGAAGAGATATGCCGGATCGCTTGATCCATTTTCGAAGAAAAAATATGCAGTACATGTCATACAGAAAAAAGGTGTTGAGGATTAAGAACAGAAGCGGCTGATTCCGTGCCTGAATAAACAGCGAAATGACATGAAGTCTCGCAAGTTGCTCGGATGCTTTCCCCCCGTGCGTGTTTTCTCGATCTGCCACAACAGACTGAATATCCTTTAGCAGAGCCGATTTGACATCGGCCTGTTCGATCCATTCGAACAGCGACTTATACATGTAGAGTTCCCGGTGCAGCCCTTCGGTTGTTTCAAAGGTGTACTTGAATCGATTGTAATGAATGGCAGTCAGAATGAGTTGAACGATCAAGGCGGAAAACGCGACGATATAAAGATTGACGATCGAAAGAACGGACAAAAGCAGGGACGCCAACAACGTAAGCGACAGAAGTGCGTAGAGGAACAGATGAAACGGCTTGATTTCATGCTCTGCCGGCTCCCGGTCAGCCGCGTACTCGAGAAAAGCTTTCGGGCTGTGCTTATGACGGAATGACATCCTGCCCTTTGCCTGAAACTTCTGCAATGACCACGGATCTTCGAACAACTCGGAAACCGCTTCTTGCCGCTCCAGAATGCTTGATACGGACAACTCCGGATCCGTTGAAGCGAGAAACAGTTCTTTTAGTTTTTTTCTTCCGAAATACGTCTCCGAAATGTTCATCAGATGAAAAAGAGAGCCCGGACCAAAAAGATCCAAATCGGAAGAATAATCGTGGTCGGCATTCACGAATTCCTTGCCATCATCCTTGAGTTTGTCGAACATATGGGCCGTTCTCGCCGAATATTCCCCGTGTATTATCTGAAGATGACGATTATAAGAAAGCCGGTTTTTGATTCCGATATGATACGCAACCACAGCCAAAAGAGCAATGAGCAGAGCGACACCGGCGATGATCAGGCCTACATGACGATAAACGGCAAAGTATAGGATTAAAAAGGAAACGGATGCCAAAAAAAGAAGCATTCGAACCGTACTCAGTCGAAAAGAACGGCGGCTTAATAAATCCAAAACGGATTTCAGCTCATTTTCTCTGTCCGAAAACATTTGATCGCGATTTTCAACATTCAAGGTCAAATCCCGTCCTCCGCAATATCTTTCCCCGGATCAACGGCTTTTTTCTCGCCTTTGCTCTTCTTGTCGGGGACATCTGCCGGAGGATTCTTGCGAACACGCTTCGGGATGGTTGCATCCAAAACATCTCCGATACTGTCATGAACCGTGAGCATGGCTTGAAGATCCAGATAAGTGGAGCTCTTGTTGATGATTACGACCCGGTCATGAGGGAGGAATTGCGCAAACGTCGCGGCCGGATAAACGGTCAGAGATGTGCCTCCGATGATCATGAGATCGGCCTTCTCGATCGCGGCAACCGCCCGGTCAATATTCGAATGATCCAGATGCTCTTCATACAGCACGATGTCCGGACGGACCATGCCGCCGCACTCGGTACATTTCGGCACTCCCTCCGAGTGCAAAATGAAATCTAAAGTATACTTTGCACCGCAGGACATGCAATAATTCCGGCACACCGATCCGTGTAACTCGATCGTTTTTATGCTTCCGGCTAATTGATGAAGATTATCGACATTTTGGGTAATAACGGCAAGAAGTTTGCCTCTTCTCTCCAACCGAACCAAGGCCTTATGTGCCTTGTTCGGTTTGGCGTCCGGATAACACAATTTTCGCCTGTAAAAATCGAAAAACTCCTCCGGATGCTTTGTGAAAAACGAATGACTGATAATGTCTACCGGCCGATATTCCAGTCCGCTGTCTTGGTTAAAGATGCCATGACCGCTTCTGAAATCGGGAATTCCGCTCTCCGTAGATACCCCGGCACCACCGAGAAAAACGATTCGTTCCGACTCCGCAATCAATTGCTTGAGTTGAGCAAATTTTTTTTCACGTGCACCGTCATATCGATCCAGTCGAGTTTCCACGAGTTAACCTTAACCCCCACATTTTCGTAAAGCCATTATGTCCTTACGTTAATTGTCGCCTGAGCCTCCGATGTCATCCACGAAGAAATCCATTCGATCTCCGTCTCCGCCCGCAGCGCCGAACATTTCTTTACCGAGAATGCGTTTCTCGTCTCTTTCCTTCTCAACGATGGTACTCAGTGCCTTGCGCGCACGGTCCGAATTGCGAATATTCTTAAGTTCGATCGTGTTGTGTGTCTTATCCGCGGTTGAAAGAATGATCGAACCGACTCCGAAAATTTTCTGTCCCAGAGTTCGGGACAATTTGATATCCAGAACACGATATAGGAGGAGTTCATCGACCGTCGTGTTGATCAGACCCTTCTTCAGGTACAGTCGATTCGCGTCAAAACTATAAACGGTGAAAGATATCGGTATTCCAAAATAGCGCTTTCGATCCTTCCAGAGAATCTCATCCTCAACGATCAGTCTGTTCAGTTTGTCTTGCTTGGTTCCCATACTTCCCTCCTAAAGAACTGTTTCTTTTGCTCATTATAGTATTGATAAAG
>JAFGGR010000033.1 GCA_016930475.1 Clostridiales bacterium
CTCGGAGTCCTCTCGCAATATGCTGAATAATCCCATGGAGAACGGCACCGGAACGTATCGTGATTTTTTTCTGGACATGACGGCCAAGGAGATGCAGACGGTCGCTATCTTGTTTGACGACGCCGTTACTCACGGATATAGTGTGGAGCAATCTCACAGGGACCGCGCTCAGCTCTATCTGGACAGGTTGAATCAACGGGCGGCGGCCATGTCGGTGGACCCCGATACATTTATCACGGCCATTTTCGGCAAAAATGTCTCCGCGGAATTGATTTTGGAAGTCCTGTCACGAAAATACTTCACGGAGGACTACGCCTACGGACCCAAAATGGAGGAACTGCGCGCCACCGAAGACCAGGCAGAAGAGGCGTACTCATCCTCCCCGAACCAATACGATCAGGTTTCCTATCGTTTACTGCGCATCGTTTTCGATCAGAAGGATCCCAGTTTTATCGCTACGGCTCACTTGCACGCTCGCGAAATCATTGAGAAAATCGAACACGACCAGAGCAAATTCGAACCGGTCGCGGCCGAGTATTTTTCGGGCGAAGAGAAAGACCGAATTCTCCAACCCGACTCGACCCTGGTTTCCGGGATGCGGTATAACGAGTTGGACGACATGGAATGGCGGGTCTGGCTTTTCGATCCGGTTAGAAAACCCGGGGATTGCATTGTTTTTGAAGATAAGGACGGGTTTCCGATATTGCTCTGCTTCTCGGCGAGAGACCGACTGCTTGAGCCGCTCCGGAACGTTCGCATTTTCTACCTGAACCGGGAAGATCCGGAAAACGATGTGCCGGGTATCCCGGAGGCCGACATCGACGTGCAGTCCAGGATCATTCTGGAATCGATCACCGATGAGGCGTCCATGCATGCTTTGGAGACCATTTACGCGGAGAAGATCGCTCAGGGATGGATGGCAACATCTCAAAGCAGTGACATCTACCCGGGAAAACTGGATCGGGATTTTGATAAATGGATCTTTCATCCCGATCGCAAGCCGGGCGATAAAACGTCCATCACCACGGACGTCGGGATCGCGATCCTTTACTACATCGGTTCTTCCAAGGATCCCGAATGGTACGACCGGGTCAACAGCTTTATTCGAATCGATAATTATCAGGAATTCATAATGGCCAAACAGGAGGAGTACCCCTTCCGATTCAACGAGGAAGGTCTTAAGGACATCTAGTTCTCCGAGAATCGCCCGGCTGCCTCCGGATCGATCGTTAACACACAGCAAATCCGTCCGTCGACGCTCCGTTTGAGCGCCTTCGGGCGGATCTGTCATTGACGGTCGATCCGGCGAAAATGACTATAAATCGTTCAGCACAGCGAATATCAAGGTCGCCAGGACCGTCGACACCATGAGTAAAGCAAGTATCAGTGCAAGGATCTTGAGCATGCCGGACTTATTCGTCGAACTCATGACAGCTTCCCCTCCCCTAAAATCAAGGTCACCGTAATGGTCTCCCCGTCTCTGTAAACAGTCATCTTCATCTCGTCCCCGACGGCAAGAGTATCCCGAAGCTCCAGCAGTGACGTTGTCGTCTCCATGACCTGCCCGTTCACATGCGTAATGATATCTTCGGGAAGAAGTCCGGCTTGGTCCGCCGGACCATTCTCGGTCACTTCGCGAACATAAAGCCCCGACGGCCATCCGAATTGCTCCGCAGTAGACATGTCCACACTAACGACCATAATCCCCAGGATCGGTCGGCCCGACACATATCCTTTGTTGATCAATTCTTCGATGATATTCTTCACATCATTGATCGGTATCGCAAAGCCGATGCCCTCCGCGCTGGTCATCTTCGCGTTCGTTACTCCGATGACCTCACCATATGAATTCACCAGTGGTCCCCCTGAATTACCATTATTGATCGACGCATCCGTCTGAAGAAGATTGTACTTCACCCCTTCAATATCCAGTTCTCTGTTCACGGCGCTGATCACACCGACCGTGACCGTACCGGCCAGTTCGCCGAACGGGTTACCGATTGCAACGGCTAATTCACCGACCTGAAGGAGATCCGAGTCGCCCAAAACCATCTGCGGAAGTTTGTCCTCCGATTCGATTTTGAGGACCGCGATGTCCATCCGATTGTCGGTCCCAACCAAAACAGCCGGGAACGGATCACTAAATCCGGGAACCACCACCGAAAGACCGGAAGCGCCTGAAACCACGTGATAGTTGGTGACGATATATCCGTCCTCCGAAATAATGAAGCCGGATCCGGACGCTTCGAGCGTAGTGTCACCATACACTGAACCATAGATGACCTCGGCAATCACGGACACGGTGGCGGGGCTGACCTTGGAGGCGATCTCGACGGTGCTCATTGCCTTTCGCGATCCGACATCCGGTAATCTCGTGGCATCTTCGATCGAAAAATGTCTCTCGTCCGTTTCAGCGGGCACGGTCGTTTCCGGGTCGTGCGCCTCCACTGTCGAATAAGCGGGAACGTTATCAGACTCACCCGGATCTTCGCGGCGATCGATCAGGAGCCGCCCCAGATACAAGCCGATAACAATGACAGGGATAAGCATCACCAACGCGCAGATGATCGCAATCGCGATGACAGCCTTGTTGGCTTTCCTTTTGTTTACGGGACTCTTTATTTCCGACTCCGGTTGTCGATCATATGCATTATTGCCGGACTCATTTGATGTCATAACTGAAAACACCTCCGTTTGTTTCCATACTTATAATATTATCATTTTACGTTTTTTCCCGAATTCTTTTTCAGGAAAATTGCGGCATTTTCATCTTCTTCCGACACATCGTCTTCCTCTTCCGACGGGTAAAGGTCCGGGTGCGCTTCAATCCGTATCTCCCGGTGTTCCCCTCGCTGAAGGGCCTTGTGGCGAACGACGATCGTCAGGATCAACAGGAAGACCGCCGTTACCGCGATCGCCAGAGAGATCATGGTTACGACTGTCAATCCGATACGGGACTCAGGGAGCCCGTCAGCGATCCAATACAGAACCAACGCAAACAGCACACAAGACCCCGAAACGAGGCCATATAAGACGATCCTGCGATTAAGAGCCATCTCCCCCCTCGATGCGATCGTCAAATTTGACGGCTCATCGGGGCGAAGAAAAAGGACTCCATGTTCTTCTCTATTCAACCGTCAGGTCACCCAACCTCTCTTTGATCATATCCATACTCCCGACATGCAAAGGCTCCGAGCGACCCGAGGTCACGTCCAGGCAAATACGCGTCAGGCGCTCCGCTCCGCTTTCCGGGCAGGAAACCGAAAGAACCGGCAGATCTTCATATCGGACCCGGCCGACGGAATAGCCTTCCTTGTCCAAAACATATTTTAAACGTTCATAAAGCGAAAAATCAACCGTGATCTCGTATTCGCGCGCATTTACGAACACGCAAGGCTGTGCTGCCTGAACCGCACCCGCCGCGGCGCTCCCGTAAGCCCGAACCAAACCGCCGGTACCCAGTTGAGTCCCTCCGAAATATCGTGTGACTACGATGATCGAATCGTCGATATCGTTCTTACGAAGGGCGTCCAGGACCGGCATACCGGCGGTTCCCGACGGCTCTCCGTCGTCACTGTATTTCTGTAAAACCTCTTCGCGTCCGATCCTCCACGCATAAACATGATGCGTCGCGTCCGGATACTGCTTCCGGATCCCGTCGATACGCTTTTGCGTATCCTCAGCGGATCGAATCGGACCGGCTTCGGCAATGAATACGGACTTTTTGACCTCGATCCGGAACAGCGAATTCCGGGTGAGCGATATCCAACTTTCCCTTCGCAATCAGACCAGCTCCTTGTAGCGCTGGTAAGACATCATCAGAAGGGATTTATCTTGACTGTACGTAACCTTTTCGAGCGCGTCCTTCACCGGGAAGAATTTCCCGTCCGAAAAGCTCTGCGACGGGTTCGGTGTCACATCCGGACTCTCGGCCTGCATGATGTACCACACGATCTTATTGCATACCGGTTTCTGGCGGGTTATGGAGTAAAACTCGTAGTTTGTCCGACCGGCGGGAGACAGGATTCGGGCTTTGACTCCGGCTTCGTACGACACACGCTCCAAGGCAACGTCGTCGGGCTTCTCCACCGAGCGGATCACGCCTTTAGGAAAGCACCACTCGCCCTTCTCGTTTTTTAAAAGAAGCACCGAGTCCTCGTAGAATACTACGCCTCCCGAACAGTTTCGAACCAGCATATCTTCTTCCTCCCCGCTATTTGCTTCGCTCACGTGGATATATTGTATCACGCGGGTAATATAAATCCAATAAATGCCCCGGATCGGTTTTGAAGGAGCAGGAGATATTTTCGATCATCATTTGCATTAGTTTCGTTACTTTCTATAAGATATTTATTTGACGCGTTTTTGCTTTTCGTGTACCCTATTTAAGTCAGACAAAAACGCGAAGAACGGATTGTGCTGAAGTGTGAAAGGAGTTTTTTGATGAAATTAAGAGTACTGGTTGCCGTGATTGCGCTGGTAATCACGGCATCATTTGTTTTGGCCGGTTGCGGCCCGAACAGCGAAAAAGACAGTTTGGAACGGGTAAAAAAGGCAGGTAAGCTGACCGTTGTCGGAAGCGGCGGATATCCGCCCTTCAACTTCATCGGTGATAACGGATCGGTCGTCGGTTTCGACGTCGACACCGGGACTGAGATCGCCAAACGTATCGGCGTTGACCTCAATTATGTGACCTCCGATTGGGATGGCTTGGTCGAAGGTCTTCGAAGCGGACGCTACGACGGGATCCTCGGCAGTATGGCGATCACCGATGACCGACTGGAGGTCGTCAACTTTACGATCCCCTATTATTATTCCGGAGCCCAGCTGATCGTACGCTCGGATTCCGGCATCACCGACCCGAGCCAGCTGGCCGGAAAAGAAATCGGTGTGGCGACCGGCACCAACTTCGTCGGCGACGCGGAAACGCTCGGCGCGACCGCCAAACTCTATCAGGACGACAACGCGACCCTGATGGATTTGATCAACGGCCGTATTGACGGTGTGATCACCGACCGCCTGGTCGCTTTAGGCGCGATACGCGAAATCGCGGGCGGAGAAAACCTCGAACTTTGCGGAGAGATCCTCCGTTTGGAGGAGATGGCGATCGCCGTTAACAAGAACGATCCTGAACTCCTTGCGGAGTTGAATCGAATTCTTGCGGAAATGCACAACGACGGAAGTCTTCGCACCATCAGTGAAAAATGGCATGAAGGTGCGGACATTACCGTGAAATAGAAACACTGATCCCCGCGTTTTTAATGGATGACATGAGAAAAGGGCGACGCACCGTTGCCCTTTTCTACTCTTAATTGCAAGGAGAACCCTCATGTGGATGAAACTCGAACCGGTCATTGAACCTCTGGCAAAATGGCTGAAAATCATCGCCGGGTTTAGAGAGCCGGCGCTCTACACATTATTGATCACGTCTTTGGGGATATTGCTCGGGCTCGTGCTCGGCATTCTTTTCGCCTTGATGCGGATCTCGAAGCTCAAACCGGTCAACGCGATGGCCAAGTTGTACATCGCCGTCATACGCGGAACCCCGCTCCTTTTGCAACTGCTCCTGATTTATAACGGACTGGTCCATATCATCCGCCTGGACAGCATTCCGTCCGCGGCGATCGCGCTCGGTGTTCACAACGGAGCCTATATTGCGGAGATTATACGCGGAGCAATCCAGGGGATTGATCGCGGGCAAAAGGAGGCCGGCATATCCTTGGGCATGACGCCCTGGAAAGTAATGCGCCGGATCATCCTCCCTCAAGCCTTCAAGCGAGCGATCCCGCCGCTCGGCAATCAATTTATCATCGCACTCAAGGACTCCTCCCTGGCGAGCGCGGTCACCGTTCCCGAACTTTTGCTCCATGCGCGGCAAATGGGTTCATCCAATTTCCGCGTGATGGAAATGCTTTTGATCGCCGCCGGTTTCTACCTGCTGATGACGTCGATCCTGACGTTTTTCGCGAATCGGCTCGAGAAAAAAATGAGTGTCAGTGACCACCGGGCATAAAGGAGAAAATGATGAAAGATTACAATATGATC
>JAFGGR010000034.1 GCA_016930475.1 Clostridiales bacterium
CGACATGGTTCGTAAAGGGATCATCCCTTCGGCGGTATTGTCAAGGCGAACGAAAAGACCTCCCTGCGACATACCGGAAATGATTCCGTCAAACGATTCCCCGATGTGATCGGCCATGTATTCCGCAACCTTCTGATCGGTGGTCTCACGCTCGGCTTCGGCTGAGTTCCGCTCCATTTCCGAGCTGTGATCAGCAATCGACCCGACATTTGCCGAAAAGAATGACTTTTTGGGTTTGCCGTGTAAATAAGCTTTGATGATTCGATGGATATACAAATCAGGGTACCGGCGAATCGGAGACGTAAAATGACAGTAATTCTTGGAATTGAGTCCGAAGTGGCCGAGATTCTCGGGGGCATAACGGGCTTTGGCCAATGAACGCAACAGCATCTGGGACAACGCGGGGGCAAAGGTCTCCCCCGAGATCCGGTGCATCAGATCCGCAAGAAACTCCGGCGTCGCTTTTCCCTTCTTCGTTGTTTTCGCGCCGAAAAGCCTCGCGACGTGCAAGAATTCGCTGATTTTTAACTCATCCGGATCCTCATGGACCCGATAAATGAACGGGTGTTTCATCGCGTCAAATTTTGAAGCGACAAACTCGTTGCAAACGATCATGAATTCTTCGATGATCCGGTTGGCATCCGTGATCGGGCTCGGGAATATATCCGTCGGCTTCCCTTGTTCGTCAAGAACGACATGGGTCTCCGGAAAAGAAAATTCGATGGCTCCCCGACGGTTCCTCTTTTCTTTAAGAATCTTCATCAAGTCGTTCATATCGACGAACATGGCATCGAGCGGCAGATAGCGCTCAATGATCTTCCCCTCGAAAAGAATACCGTATACCTCAGCGTAGGACGTGCGGGCATCGCTTTGAATGATGCTCTCGAAAATCTCTCCGTCCCGTACCTCTCCCTCGTAGTCGATCATCATTTTCGCAGTCAACGCAAATCGGGGTACTCCGGGATTCAAACTGCACAATGCGTTTGATAGACGATGCGGAAGCATCGGAACCACACGATCTACCGGATAAACGCTGGTTCCCCTCTTACGGGCTTCCAGATCGATCTCGGACGCGTCGGTCACATAGTGCGCGACGTCGGCGATGTGGACCCAAAGCCGGTACCCTTTGCCGGGGATCTTCTCGATCGAGATGGCGTCGTCCAAATCCTTGGCATCCTCGCCGTCGATAGTTACGGTCCTCAATGTGCGAAGGTCTTTTCTTCCCTGTTCGATCGCCTTTTGAATATCATCCTCCGACGGACTCATCGGCAGAAGAACCGCCAGTCGCTCCACTTCCTCCGGGAACGTTTCTGGGATACCGTACTGCAGAAGGATCGCTCTCATCGCGACATCACTCTGGCCGGGGTCGCCCAACACTTCGGTAATTGTTCCGACATATGAACCGGGCGGATCTCCCGGATTTGTGATCGTACATAAGACCTTCATGTTGAGGGGGGCACCGTTCAGGTTATCCGGCGGAATGCGAATGTGTCCGTATTGATCGAATGAATACCCGGGATCCGGATCGACATAACTGTCTGTCTCCCCTTTTCGCAAAATGCCCACGCACGTGTTTGGTTTGCCTACAGGGCCTTTCGGTGATGCGGAAGCAAGCGGTTGCGGGACAGGGCGTGCTTCGGAAGTACGTCTTTTTTCGGGAAGACCTGATCCACGTGAAGAGCTGTTCCCGTTACGCATACTCCGACGATGATCTGCGACCTTTTTTTTCTTCATTCGATGCCTCTTTCCTTAAAGTCCCAAATAAAAACCAGTCCTCTTTTCAGTATACAAAAAAACCCCGGCAATGTCCCGATTATTGGAATTCGATCCCTGTTTTCTTATGCTATTCCGAAGCTTTTGGGTTTAAGCGGCACAAAAAAGCGACCCTCCGATGCGCCTTGTCGCGAATCGGAGGATCGCCGATGTTTGATATGAAACTTTCCGTCTGTCGAACCGCTTCCGGATCAGATTCCGCCGGCTATGACCCGGAAAAGCACGATCGTAACCACCGCAAAGGCAATAGCCAATCCCGTTGTCACCTTCTTGAGTGTGCTGTCCAACGAGCGGCCTTTCTCCTTGCCGAAAAAAGTATCCGCTCCACCGCCGATTACACCCAGCCCCTTGTCGTTTCCTTCTTGAAAAACAACAAACCCGACCAATGAAGCAGAAATCACAATATCTACAGATGCAAGTACAATTGCCAGTACCATAATCAGCCTCCAAAAACCATCAGTTCGTAAATCCGTCTAATTCTATCACACGAGCATAGTCGGCGCAAGCGCTTTGGGTAAATACTCAAGCCGGGGTCAATATCTCCCCCGAACCTTTGACCTCGACGGTTAGGACATCAGACTCCCGTCATTCCTTTTTCCTGAGTTTCTGGCTTACGACTTTATACAGCTCACCGGCCAGGAAAGGAATAATCGCGAGAAACACAACGGGCACCCAAGCGATCGCGGTAAGGGGTTGATTGTCAAATACTCCGTTCACTCCGGGGATATATATGACAGCCATAAGCATCAGCCCTGAAAAAAGTACCGCAACATTCATCATTCTATTACTGAAGATTCCGAGTTTGAATACGCTAATGCGCTCGGACCTCGAACTATAAGCCCGGAACAGTTCGGCAAGGATCAGTGTCGCAAAAGCCATTGTCCGGGAGTGCTCCAATCTCAGTACGTCATTCACGAAAAGGACGTTCAATCCGATGATAAAGGATGTAAAAACGGCGGAAAAGATAGCCAGGCTCTGGACGAGTATCATGATCCGCATCCGCTTGTTGATGATGGATTCGGACTTGCGTCGGGGAGGCTGGCTCATGATGTCCGGTTCACCCTTTTCGCGGCCGAGTGCAAGAGCCGGAAAGCTGTCCGTGACCAGATTCAACCAAAGGAGCTGAATCGCGGTAAGCGGTGTGATCGCCGCTGTGATCGGCATACCGACCGCGTTGAATATCGAAGCGGGGATCAGCGAGATAATGAAAATGACCAATATCTCTCCGACGTTACAGGAAAGCAGGAAACCTACGAATTTCCGAATGTTGCTGTAAATGATACGACCTTCCTCAATGGCGTGAACGATCGTGGCAAAGTTGTCGTCAGTCAGGATCATATCAGCGGAATTCTTTGCGACCTCGGTTCCGGTGATCCCCATCGCTACCCCGATATCCGCTTTCTTCAAGGCCATGGCATCATTGACGCCATCTCCGGTCATGGATGCGATATGCCCGTTCTTTTGAAGGGATTCGACGATCCTCACCTTATGATCCGGCGAAACGCGTGCATATACGCTTGTCGTCTCGCATAATTTCTCAAGATCCGCGTCAGAAATCGCATCCAACTCCGCACCGGAGAAGCTCTGTGTGTTCTCGTCCATCATTCCAAGGTCTCGGGCGATCGCGACCGCTGTATCCTTATAATCTCCCGTGATCATGACCGGACGAATACCGGCCGCTCTGCATACACGGATCGCATCCTTCACTTCCGATCGCGCGGGATCGATCATACCCGTCAGTCCGAGGAAAATCAGATCATTTTCATGCGAAAAGTCCGCGGCGATGTTTTCGTCTTCTGCACCATAAGTTTTATAAGCTACCGCAAGAACTCGAAGCGCATCCGATGCAAAACGGTGATTGGTCTCTAAAATATTTTTTTTAATCTCTTCGGTGATCGAAACGGACTTCCCGTCTTTGTAGAAGTGAGTGCAACGGTCCAGAACAATGTCCGGAGCACCTTTCGTGAAGGATGTGATCTGCTCCATGATGACGTTGATGTGATAAGTCGTCATCATCTTTCTGTCCGAATCAAACGGTAATTCCGTAATTCTCGGATATCGTCCGTTGGTTTCCCCCCGCTCGTAACCGGCTTTTCCGGCCAGCGCGACCAAAGAGCCCTCGGTCGGGTCTCCGATACAGGTATAACGGCCTTCTTCGCCCTCTCGAATCACTGCGTCATTACACAGCAAGCAGGCAAGCATCGGAAGCTTCAAATCATTATCCGGATCAACCGGTTGGCCATCCTCCGCGGAGAGCTCGCCTATGGGTGCATATCCTGTTCCTGAAACCGAATAGATACGACCGGCAGAGTAAAAACGTGTCACCGTCATCTCGTTCTGGGTAAGCGTACCGGTCTTATCGGAACAGATAACATCCACGCACCCTAATGTTTCAACCGCCAAAAGCTTGCGAACGATCGCGTTTCGAGCGGCCATTCGCGTCATGCCGATCGCCAGAACGATGGTGACAACAGCGGCCAAGCCCTCCGGAATCGCCGCGACGGCCAAGCTGACTGCGATCATCAGGCTCTCGTTCCACGGTGTATTCTGAATAAAGACGTCTACAAAGAAAACAATGAGGCAAACCGCGATGCATATTGCGCCGAGGATTTTACCGAGGCTGTTGAGACTTCTCTGTAAAGGGGTCACGGAATCGTCGATCGATTTGAGTTTCGTCGCGATCTTACCGAGCTCGGTTCTTGTTCCGGTATCCGTTATGACACCTACGGCACGCCCATATGTGATCGCCGTGCCCATAAAAAACATATTCTCTCGATCGCCCAAGCCGGTGTCCTCGGAAAGAACGGCAAACGCATTCTTCTCGACCGGTACCGACTCGCCGGTCAAAGAAGCTTCCTCGACCTTAATGGAATTCTGTGATAATACCCGAACGTCCGCCGCAACCAGATCACCGGCTTCCAACGCTAAGATATCACCCGGGACCAACTGATCGGAGGATATTTCCCTCTTCTGGCCGTCCCTTATCACCTTGCTCTTGGGAGAGCTCATGCGTTTGAGCGCCGCGATGGCCTGGTCTGCTTTACCTTCTTGGTACACTCCGAGGATGGCGTTGATGATTACGATGGCCATAATAACGATCACGTCGATCCAGCCCTCGAATCCGGGTTCCTGAAGCGCCATGAACGCGGATAGGACTGCCGCGCCGATGAGAATGAGAACCATAGCGTCGGCGAATTGGCTCAGAAAACGCTTCCACATGGGCGTTTTTTTCTCTTCGCCCAAGGAATTCAGGCCGTATTGGATCAACCGCTTCTCGGCCTCTGTCTGAGAGAGTCCCATCTCTTCGTCAGATCTCAATTCCTCAAGCACCTGTTTTTTGTTTAAGGCATATGCCTTGTCCATGAGTGTGTCCTCCGCGACTGATAAAGTAAAAGTATTATAACGTATTTCCGCTCGAAAAATATGACGCGAGAGAAAAATTGACAAAAGCGTCATCGGTTTGCCGCGTTTACAAACATAAAAATACCAGATAAAGAAAAACCGGCCGATTTCATCGACCGGATTTGGTGCCCAGAGTCGGAATCGAACCAACCACACGAGGATTTTCAGTCCACTGCTCTACCGACTGAGCTATCTGGGC
>JAFGGR010000035.1 GCA_016930475.1 Clostridiales bacterium
AGACCGGGCTTCTTTCTCTCCTTCATTCTTGAGTCCCGTGTCAGGAAACCGGCCTTCTTGAGGATCGCTTTGTACGCTTCCTCGTCGGCTTTGAGCAACGCTCTGGAAATACCGTGGCGAATCGCTCCGGCCTGACCGGACACGCCGCCTCCGACCGTTTTACAGATCACATCGAACTTGCCGATGGTCCCCGTCGCCACGAGCGGCTGACGGATGATGAGCTTTAAGGTTTCCAAACCGAAATACTCGTCGATGTCTTTATCGTTCACCGTGATCTCTCCGGTACCGGGGAAAAGCCGCACACAAGCAACAGCATTCTTTCTGCGACCGGTTCCGTAAAAATAAACCTTTGTAGATTTCTTAGCCATGTTCTTCTTACCTCCCCTTCTTATGCTTCAAACGTCAGCGGCTCCGGCTTCTGCGCGGTGTGTTCATGTTTCGGTCCGGCATATACCTTGAGCTTCTTGTACATCTGACGTCCCAAAGCATTCTTGGGAAGCATTCCTTTGATCGCCATCTCAACGGCCTTTTCCGGCTTGCTGCTCATCAGTTTCCGATAAGACGTTTCCTTCAAACCACCCGGATATCCGGTATGGTAACGATACATTTTCTGATCCAGTTTCTTTCCGGTCAACACTACCTTTTCGGCATTGATAATGATCACGAAGTCACCGCAATCGAGAAAAGGTGTGTACGTCGGCTTATGCTTGCCGCGAAGAATTCTTGCAACTTCGGTGGACAAGCGACCGAGCTTCATGCCCTGAGCATCGACGACGAACCATTTGCGTTCGATCTGGTCGGCTTTCGCTACGTAAGTCTTCATAATGATCGGTATTCCTCCTTAGGTCTTCATGCATGGTCATGCGCGCCGCCTAAAAACAGGCGCTTCACTATAATATAGGCACATCCGGGAAGTGTCAATAGAGAATCTTAATAATTCTCGCTGATTTTCGATCATTCTGCGTTTTTCTTCGTTTTTCTCGTTGCTCATCGCACATTTCGGTGACCGAGCACTCGACTCATGTCGGATTCAACTCGTCAATAATGTCCCGAATCTCGCGAAGATCGCCGACCACGCGATCGGCGGCCGAGATATCCTGCCCCTCCGAAGTCGGGTTGACATATCCGACCGTGATCATCCCCGCGGCCTTGGCCGATAAAACTCCGGCGGTCGAATCCTCGACCGCAAGACAATTGCGCGGCGAAACGCCGATTTTCTCGGCGGCCTTCCGGTAAATGTCGGGAGAAGGCTTTCCGTGCTTGACCTCGTCGCCGCCGGTAAAGCCTTCCATCCGGTCCCAGAGCTTCAGATGATCGAAAACCGCCCGGACAAACCCGACTTTCGACGAAGACGCCACCGTGGCACGCAGTCCTTTTCGAGCAATATGGTCCAAAAGCTCCGTCAGTCCGTCCGACTCGCATATGCCCGATTCCGGCAGATGACGAATGACCATCTCCCACTGCCTGGCGATCAATTCCTCCGGCTTCGCGGGGAGTTTGAACCGCTCGATCATCGCATCCCACAGCGCCTCGCTCGCTCGCCCGACATACGGGTTCGTTACGGTTTTATCGGCGTTGACGCCGTAGGCGGCAAGGATCTCCAGATTGGTCTGATCGTGTAAAGGTTCGCTGTCAAGAAGAACTCCGTCCATATCGAAAATGACCGCTTCGATCAATGATCCGTCCTCGCTTTCGTCGTATGCTCCATGCTTCCCTCCGGGTAAATGCCCGAAAAACAAGCGTCGCAAAATTCATGATCCTCGTCTCCGATCATCCGGGACAACCCGGAAACGTCCAGATATCCAAGCGAGTCCGCGCCGATGATGCCGGCAATGTCTTCAACCGAATGCGTGTTGGCGATCAGTGCCTCACTCGACGGAACATCCGTGCCGAAATAACACGGGTAGCGAAACGGCGGAGCGCTGATGCGAACATGGACCTCTTTTGCGCCGTAATCTCTCAGCATCCCGACAATACGGGCTATGGTCGTTCCGCGAACGATGGAATCATCGATCAGCACAAGCCTTTTGCCCTCGACCACACTGCGAACGGCATTGAGTTTGATGCCGACCGCTTCCCGGCGAAGCGACTGTTCCGGCTTGATAAACGTTCTGCCGATGTAACTGTTTTTGTAGAAGCCGCGAACCACCGGAATTCCGGATTCAAAACTGAATCCTGCGGCGGCATCCAATCCGGACTCGGGGACACCGATGACCGCATCCGCCTCGACCGGATGCATCGCAGCCAGAAGACGGCCCGCCTGAAACCGCGCGTCATACACACTGACACCGTCGATAACGCTGTCCGGGCGTGCGAAATAAATGTATTCAAATATGCACCGACTGCGTTTCGCCGGCTTTTCGGGGATCACGGAGCGCATTCCGTTTGAATCACAAATAACGATTTCACCGGGCATCACATCGCGGACGAATTCCGCACCGACGGCGTCGAGCGCACAACTCTCGGAAGCAAAGACTTCCGAGTCGCCGATCTTCCCGATGCAGAGCGGTCGAAAACCGTATCGGTCGCGCGCCGCGATCAGCTTAGTCGGAGTCATGACCAGAAGCGAGAATGCCCCCGTAACGGTCGCCATCATTTCGGCGACGGCCTTTTCGATCGAATGCGTGCGAACGCGATTTCCGGCGATCACATAGGCAATGACTTCGGAGTCCGCGTCGGTTTGAAAAATAGCGCCTTTTTCGGCAAACTCCGTCCGCAGACGATCTGCGTTGGTCAGATTCCCGTTGTGAGCGATCGAAAAAGCACCTTTAGAGTATTGTGTGACGATCGGCTGAGCATTTTCGAAAACGCTCCCGCCCGCGGTAGAGTACCGTACATGACCGATCGCGGCACTGCCGTCGATCCGTTGCAATTGCTCCGGACGGAATACCTCTCCGACCAAGCCCATGCCCTTATGGCAATTGATTTGGTCTTTCTGTCGAAAGGCAATTCCACAGCTCTCTTGCCCGCGGTGCTGAAGCGCAAACAACCCGAAGTACATCCGCGCGGACAAATCCACCCCACTCCGGTTATTGATTCCGAAAACGCCGCATTCTTCGTGTAGCGAACCCAACATCTCTTCCCTCTTCCGGCTCTTTGATCATGATTCAGAAATTGCCTGTTTCAAAATCGAACCCGATCGTCCCGGTTCAATTACTCACACATTGTATCATGCTCCGCTTCGCCCTAATATGTATATAATACATAAAATTTTCGCCCGTATTACACTTCTGCTTTGTCATTGTTTTTTTATCGGCATCGTGCTAATATCATATCGTACAACTTGTCGTTAAAGGATCATTAAGGGTTATTGATGAATAAAGATCATTCATTTTCGAAAATCATTTCGCTCCTTCTGGCGCTCTCTTTGCTGTGCGTCACGTTGCTTTCGTGCGCATCTTGCAATAAGAATCAAGATCCGAGCGTGCCGATCGTCTTGCCGGGTGTCAGTTCACCGAGCTCACCCTCCGATATGTCTGCCGTGGATCCCTTCGTTACGCCGTCCCCGACACCGATCCCGGAATACCGCGTCGGTACGGTCGTCGCGGGCGATGAAGAACTGGTATATGTACGCGAAGAGCGCAACTATACGTGTCGAATCGTCGGCGCGGCGGTAAACGGCATCGATTTTTGGGTTTTGGATGAAGGGACACTGTGGTGTAAAGTCTTGTTCGGCGAAGGTGAAGAAGGGTATGTCGAATCCAAGTATCTCGAAATTGTGACCGACACGGTCGCACCGGAGATCCATGATGCCTACTTTTATATGCCGGCCAAAGAGGAAATGGGTCAGATTTACACGCGATTCAGCGGCAAGATCAAGGTCGTTCCTTCCACCTATACCGTGACCGAGATGGTTCCGGAAAGCAATGATCCGGGAGCTAAACTTGTCGAGAAAGAAGTGACCAAAACACGCATCGACATTTACTCCACATCAAACGTTCTTCTTGCCGAGGACACCACGCTGTATCTCAAAAACGCGGTTATCAAGACCACACCGATCCCGACACCGACGCCCGATGTCACCCCTACGACGGCACCGACCGCAACGCCGGAGCCTTCTCCGACGACCGACGTCACCCCTACGACCGCACCGACTTCGACGCCCACACCGACCGATACACCGGAGCCCACGCCTACTACGCCCGAACCGACCCCGACTACCGCTACATCGGAGCCCACTCCGACCGGCACCTCCTCCTTTTCTCAAGGAAACGCCGGACCGTCAACGGTCATGCTTTCGGCGCGTGCAAGCGGCGTTCCGCATGCTTCATTCTTCGAGTCGACCGAGACCGTTACACCGACACCGACACCGACGCCCGATCCGGTCGAAATCGTTATCCGAAACGGTACGATCATTTCCGTAGAGGGAGTGACCTTGGATGAGGATATCGATTTTGAGATCGGCAAAGACAAGGGACACGTCGTTACCGAAAGCGGCGAAGTGATTGCTTATGAAGGCCTATTCTTTGACGGTGCCGACGTCATTGTCACCGCGGCAACATTTGACAGGGGAAACGAACAGATCATTATTGAAGACGGATATATCTTGGAGCCGAAACTGCAAAAGGATAATCTGGTCGATGTACGAAGATATACGGAGGATATTCAGATCGATATGCTCCTCGCGAAGGACGAAAACATCGCCGGAGGCAACGTATACGGTCAGCAGATCTGCTTGCTTCAGCGCGAGACACTGGACAAACTTTTAAAGGCACAGGAGATGTTTGCAGAGGATGGTTATACCATAATCATTTACGACGCATACCGTCCCTACAGTGTCACCTGCATCATGTACGACATTCACCAGAACGGTACATACGTCGCCGGCAAGCGCTTCGGTTCCATTCACAACAGAGGCGCAGCGGTGGATATGTCGCTGATCGATAACAGCACGGGCGAACCGATCGAGATGCCTTCGCCGATCCATACGCTGAATTCGACGTCCAACCGTTCCAATCCCAATATGACATCTACGGCAAGGGACAATATGAATTACATGGCAGAAGTGATGCGCAAATGCGGATTTACGACCATTGCGAGTGAATGGTGGCATTTCTCGGACTCGGAATCGGATAATTATCTGAGAACCGACCACAATCTCAGCGAGCAGATAAAAATCATATACACTTCGTAGTTTTTACGGGGAATGCGATCCGTTCCAACGCTGAACGAACCGAGAAAACCGTCTCCGATAAAATATCGACGGGCGGTTTTTTGTTTTCGGGAATTGCGTAAACGGATAGGATCGACCGGTGCTCAGGGAGCGGCTATTTCTCCGTACGGCGCGATGACCGATCCGTTTTTGTCTCGGACCACGATGGATACACTGTAGGTCCCGGGATCCAAAGCCGAAAGATCGATCCGCGCGGAAAACGCGGCGTTCTGTGCCTGATCCCCCTCTTCCTCTTCCGCAAGCTCCGGTTCAAGGATCGGAAAAGTGACATACGTATACGATCGTTCGCCGTCGAGACGAATAAAGATGTCATAATTCGTCGCCGGATCATAGTTTGAGGGAACCGCGGTTCCGTACAATCGAAACACTCCGTCGACATTTTCAACATAAACCGTCAAATCGATATCATCCGGTTGTGCGCCGGTGATCGGTTCGATGGCGTACGAGGAAAGGATCGGAGCCGCCGTAATCAGATTCGCCAAATTTCTCTCGACGATCTCAAGGACCACTACATCCGTCTGCTCCGTCATCAGCCGGTAATCGTACGGGACCGCCCGCGAATAGGTCGCGCTCGAAAAGGCGTCGGAGAAAAACGGGATCAGGGCGTTGGCAAACGAATCGCGGAACATCAAAAGATTTCCCTGACCGCCCGCACACGAGGTTTGGATCAGCATATCCTCCATACTGCGTATCGGGCGCGCCGAGGTATAGTCTGCGGGAAGAGCGTAAACGTACTGATTTTCGATCAATTCCGCCGCCGGATAGAGCATCACACTGAGGTCGCCGTTGATGATTTCTTGTTTCTCGACCGCCACATCCCGATAATCGTTCAAAACGAGGTCCGGTCGACGCGAGCGGATCTCATTTGTGATCGCCCGGTAGGCGATCATTGCGCCCCGGCCGTTCCAATGCGAGTCAAGTTTTAGGTAAAGCGTTTCGTCCGAACCGGCGTCGAGCTTGCTCGTTCGCAGGAGCGACCGCAAGTCCGGACTTCCGATATCCGCGAACGCGAATTTGGCGTAGAGCCTATCGTAATTATTCTCTTTGCCGGTGGGGACGTACCTGTCCGCCATACACTCCGGATACAGGGAAGCCTTGTTCGGCGCGACGACAAAAACAAAATCGATATCTTTTCGAGCGAGCGCTTCTTTCTGGATCATCAATGTGCGCGCGATGCGATACACTTCGTTGTCCGACAGCACATCCGTCGCCAAATGATCCGGAAGCGTCGGCGCGAAGTACAGCCACCCTTCCCGGCCGATGATCACTTTTTCCGATACCGACTCGCCAAAAAGCGCGCCGCGCATGATCGCGTCGGCAGTGACCAGATATGGCTTGAACGCGTAGTGGTCGGAAAGGTAGTCCTCGGCTTCCTGCGGATAGGATGGATTAAAGCCCTGCTCGTTGATAAAAACCGGGGCCGGAGCCAAAGCGCGCTTCTCGATATTGACATTCTCGTAACCGAACACAAGCCCGAGGAGGGGAAGTGAACAGATCCCGACGAACAGAACAACAAATACAAAGTGCAACGCTTTTTTCATGCTTTTCCCTCCCTTCCTTTAGAATCGAAAATAGATAAACGGGTTATATGCCGTGCTCGACAGCGACAGAACGCAAAGTCCCAAAATGACGAGAGATGACGCCATCGACACGATTTCCGGCAACAGACTCGGCATCACCCGGATCTGCGCAAGTCGCCGGACCCACTTCTTGGGAAGATCGGTCGCGCCGATGATCCCGATCACCAGAAACAGCACGACCGAAGGCGTAACGGTCGCCGAGAGGAACGTGACCATCTCCGGCGTCATCGACCAGCCGACGAACATCTTCCCGATCATCGAAAAGCCCTGCCCGAACGTTTCCGCCCGAAAAATAACAAAGGCGGTCACCGCGACCAACAGCGTATAAATATTGCCAAGCGCCTTGAATTTCCACTTGTCCGGTCGAATCACACCGATGCGTTCGAGCATGATAAACAAGCCGTGATAAAAGCCCCAGACGACAAAAGTCCACTGCGCCCCGTGCCAGATGCCCGTGCAGAAAAAAACGATCATCAGATTGATCGCGGTCCGCACGGTGCCCTTACGATTCCCACCCAGCGGAATGTACAAATATTCTTTGAACCATCGCGACAGCGAAATGTGCCACCGCCGCCAAAACTCTTTGATACTGCCGGAAATGTACGGGTAATCAAAATTCTCCTTCAGGTTAAATCCAAACATTCGCCCGAGACCGATCGCCATATCCGAATACCCGGAAAAATCAAAATAGATCTGAAGCGAGTACGTGATCGCGCCGAGCCAGGCGATCGGAGCATTCACCTCGAATCCCGCCAGAGCGAAAACCTTGTCGGCGACTGCTCCGAGCGTGTTGGCGATCAATACTTTCTTGCCCAGTCCGACCGCGAAGCGCTTCAGTCCGGATGCGGATTTTTCGATGCTCTCATCACGCTTTTGGATCTGCTTTTCGATATCGGAATAAAGAACGATGGGTCCGGCGATCAGTTGCGGGAAAAACGAGATGTACAACAGTACGTTTCCGGGATTCTTTTGGGGCTTCGTCCCGCCGCGGTACACATCGATCGAGTACGACATCGCCTGAAAAGTAAAAAACGATATTCCGATCGGCAGACGGATGACCGGGATCTCGATCGCCGTCCCGAGCAGCCAGTTGACGTTGTCCGTGAAAAAATTCGCATACTTGAAAACGAACAGCATGCCGATATTAAACACAATACTTAAGACCAGCCAAAGCCTCGCGCGTGAGGTCCGATCTTCCTTCGGCCCCATCAGAAGAGCCATCCCGTAGTTGACGCTTACGGAAAGAAGCATCAGGACGATATAGATCGGCTCGCCCCAGGCGTAGAAAATCAAACTGACCAAAAGAAGAAAGGTATTCCGAAACCGCTGTGGAAGCAGTTTGTTCAGAAGAAAAACAAACGGCAGGAAAACAAACAGGAAGATCGGCGAACTGAATACCATTTACACGCTCCCCTTCGTTTCCCTGATCACCACATATTCCGCGCGGAATAAAAACTGATATATCCGACCCGGCCGTCTTGAATCCCGAAAATCAATCTCGGGTTACTCTCCGGATCTCCTCCGGGAAGGATATACGTCAGTACGACGTCGTCAAAGGTCCCGTCTCCGTAAGCGGCGACGACTTCGTCATACGCGTCGCCGACAGAAATCCCCCGGGGTGTCGCATACCCGGGATCGGTGATCATGATCTCATCGATCTGATCCATGCCGTCGATCGGGTAGGTAAAGATCTCATAGTCGGAGTATACGAACCGCTTGTCTTCTCCGTCGAACATACAACTCGGAGCAGCCTCCAGCGTATACCCGTCGCCGAGCGCCGCGAGAAGCGGCTGAACGTCGGACAAAAGAACGACATCGACCCCTTCATGCGAAAAGACGAGGTCCCTCTCTCCGAACGCACCGGTCAAAAGCGTCGTCTCCGTCGGCACCGCTTCCGAGGAAGATGCGGCAGTCGATGAATCGGCGGGGCTTTTCGCGCACGAACAAAGAATAACGAGCGCAATCAGCGTCATAATAATAAGAAATCTTTTTTTATTCATTGATCCCTCCGTGATCATCCGGCGAGGATGATGAAGTTGATTGATTTGATTTTTGTATCCATTTCATCCAATGTTTCGAAAAGCTGTCTGCCTTGCACATGCTAAGGTGCCGTAGTTTCCGTCGGCTCCGTTGCCGTAGTTTCCGTCGGCTCCGGGGTCGTTGTCGGCGTCGGCTCCGTTGTCGGTGTTGCCGTCGGCTCCGTTGTCGGAGTCGGTGTCGGGGTCGGCGATGGTGTCGGTTTGGCCGGATCCGTCGGATCCCAGGTCGGGAAATCCGGGTCGATCGGCGGCTTGCCCGGATAGGACACTAAATCACTACTGCTGACGATCTGAACCACGGTCCCCGCCGTACAGTTATAGTACACAAATCGCGCTCCGGCAACGGTCGTCCGAACACAGCCGCCGGTCACGTTCGGTGACCCGATTCCATTGTAATAAGCCGCATCCAACGTATCAAAGCTCTTACTGTAGTACAGCGGTCCGTGGAAATATTTCCCTGTACTGTATGTCGACGTGTACGGTGAATACTCCCTGGGGCTCATGTTCCATGTTTTCCACGCCATCTTCGATCCGATTTTATACGTTCCCACCGGAGTCTTGCTTCCTCCCAGCGCCGCCGGGTAGGTCACCACCTTTTGGGTATACTCGCCGTTATCATCTCTTGCGAAAACGGCAAATGCGCAGTCAGCCTTATCGACAATGATCATATATTTGTTGGGGGGCTTGGGGGTCGGAGTCGGCTTCGGGGTCGCGGTCGCCTTCGGCGCCTTCGTC
>JAFGGR010000036.1 GCA_016930475.1 Clostridiales bacterium
CCGCCGAGCACCTTGATGCACATCAATTCTTTCGCACCGGTGTTGTCCGCGGATCTTAGTCTGGATTCAACCTGAATCATGCTCCACTTCCTCCTTCAGCCATAAGACCTCTAAGCATAAATTACTTGGCCTTATCGATAATGCTTACCAGTCTCCAGCGCTTTTCGCGGGACAGAGGTCGGGTCTCCATGACCTTGACCCGGTCGCCGATCCCGCAGGCATTCTCTTCGTCGTGCGCCTTCAGCTTGTATGTTTTCTTAATGATCTTGTTGTACAACGGGTGCTTTACATGCTCGGTAACCGCTACGACGATGGTCTTGTCCATCTTGTCGCTCGAAACGATACCGATGCGCGTCTTTCTGATATTACGATCACTCATCTGCTTATCCCCTTTCACTTCTTAGCCTTAAGCTCTTGCTCGCGCATGATCGTCTTCACTCTGGCGATATCGCGCCGGACGGCGCTCAAGCGCAGTGGGTTTTCCAGTTGATTGGTCGCATGCTGGAAACGAAGTTTGAAAAGTTCTTCCTTAAGAGCGAGCAGTTCCTTCATCAGCTCTTCGCCGGACTTTGCACGAATTTCATCAGCCTTCATTTGCTTCACTCTCCTGTTCTTTCGCAATAAACTTCGTCTTGCACGGGAGCTTGTGTCCCGCAAGGCGCATCGCTTCCCGAGCGATTTCCTCGGTTACGCCGGCAATCTCGAAAAGCACCCGACCGGGCTTCACAACGGCGACCCAGTGATCCGGAGATCCTTTACCGGAACCCATTCGGGTCTCGGCGGGCTTGGCAGTCACGGGCTTATCGGGGAAAATCTTGATCCAAACCTTACCGCCTCTTTTGACGTAACGGTTGATCGCGATACGAGCGGACTCGATCTGATTCGAGGAGATCCAGCACGGCTCCGTCGAATACAGTCCGTATTCACCGTATGCCAGAAAATTGCCTCGTGTCGCTTTGCCGGTCATCCGGCCTCTCATTTGTTTTCTGTGTTTGACTCTCTTGGGAAGAAGCATTAGTCTTCGCCCCCTTCCTCGGTAATGACCGCCTTCTTCTTGGCGGTAAGGATCTCGCCTTTGTAAATCCACACCTTAACGCCGATTCGGCCGTATGTGGTATTCGCCTCGGCAAATCCGTAATCAATATCCGCACGCAAAGTCTGCAGCGGAATTGTTCCTTCGTGATAGTGTTCGGTACGCGCGATCTCCGCGCCTCCCAAACGTCCGGCGACCTGGGTCTTGATGCCCTTGGCTCCGGCCTTCATGGTTCTCATCATCGCCTGTTTCATCGCACGGCGGAAGGAGATTCGCTTCTCCAGTTGTGCCGCGATGCTCTCCGCAACCAACTGAGCGGAAGTGTCGGGAGACTTGACTTCGCGAATATCGACGAAAAAATTCTTCTTGAATTTTTCGAAAAGCTTCTTCTTGAAATCTTCGATGCCCGCGCCCTGACGTCCGATAAGAATACCCGGCTTGGCGGCGTTGATGATAATCATCGTCTTATCGCTGCCTTTACGCTCGATTTCAATATTGGTAACGCCTGCGTTGAAGCATTCCTTTTTTACAAAGGTGCGAATCTTCTTATCTTCAACAAGATACTCGCTGAATGTGTTCTTGTCGGCATACCAGCGCGTGTCCCAACCCTTTATGACTCCGACCCGCAAACCATGGGGATTAACCTTCTGGCCCATTCTCGAAACCCTCCTTATTCTCTTTCCTTAAGAACGACCGTTACATGACTCGTTCTCTTGTTGATGCGTGAGGCTGAACCTCTCGCTCTCGGGATAAAACGCTTCAGAATAGGACCCTGGTTCGCGTATGCATCCGCAACGTAAAGCGCATCACGGCTCAAGCTGTTGTTCATAACGGCGTTCGCCTCGGCAGACTTGAGTGCCTTTGTCAGAATCGGAGAAGCGGCCTTAGGGGTGTACAGGAGAATCGCGTACGCTTCATCCAAATTCTTACCCTTAATTAGATCGATGACCACTCTCACCTTCTGAGGACTGATCCGGATATACTTACCAATGGATTTTCCCTGGTCTTTTCCGACACCGAGCACCTTGCGCTCTTTCTTACTTAAGAGCTGGGGTTTCTGGTTCTTCTTGGCAGGGAAGGCATACTTCGCGATAATCTCAGCGCGGTTCTGCTCCATAAATTCCTTGCTCATGACTTTCTTTTCCACTTAAACGTTCCTCCCTTCGTCGTACCGCAATCAGCGGGCTCTGGACGATTTCTCGCCGGCATGTCCTCTGAATAATCTCGTGGGAGCGAACTCACCGAGCTTATGTCCGACCATTTCTTCCGTGATATATACCGGCACGTGCTTTCTTCCGTCATGAACCGCTATGGTATGTCCGACCATATCCGGGAAGATGGTGGAAGCACGGGACCAAGTCTTCAGTACCTTTTTCTCATTGGCGGAATTCATCGCCTTTACTCTTTTCATCAGAGCGTCCTGAACAAAATAGCCCTTCTTAGTTGATCTGCTCATTTAACGTTCTTCCTCCCTTCAATCACTTTCTGCCCTTGACAATGTACTTGCCGGACAGCTTGCGCTTGTTTCTGGTCTTCTTGCCCAAAGTCGGAACACCCCAAGGGGTGACAGGACCGGGCATTCCGATGGGGGCTTTGCCCTCACCGCCGCCATGCGGGTGATCGCACGGGTTCATCGCAACGCCTCGAACGGTCGGGCGGACACCCATGTGACGTTTCCTTCCGGCCTTTCCGAGGGAAACGTTCTCGTGCTCAACATTTCCGACCTTACCGATCGTTGCGCGGCAAAGAACAGAGACCATCCGAACCTCTCCCGACGGGAGACGGATCTGAGCGTATTTGCCTTCTTTTGCCATCAACTGAGCTCCGGCGCCCGCCGTGCGAACCATCTGGGCGCCTTTGCCGGGCTTCAGCTCAATGCTGTGGATCATCGTACCGACCGGGATATTCTCGATCGGCAACGCATTACCGACGACAATATCCGCCGCGGTGCCGCTCTCAACAGAATCTCCGACTGAAAGGCCGTGCGGTGCAAGAATGTATGACTTGGCTCCGTCGGCGTATTGCAGTAATGCGATAAATGCTGTGCGGTTCGGGTCGTATTCGATCGATTGCACCTTTGCGGGGACCTGATCCTTATTTCTCTTCCAATCGATGACTCGAATCTTCCGACGGTTTCCTCCGCCGATATGGCGAACGGTGATCCGGCCGTAAGAATTACGTCCTCCGGTCTTTTTCGCGGAAACCAACAGTGCCTTTTCCGGTTTCTTGTCGCTCAGGACGGAAAAATCGGTCACCGACATCTGTCGTCTTGCGGGAGATGTGGGATTATACTCTTTTACTGGCATCGTTCTTCACTCCTTCACTCATCAGGCCTTACTGGCCGAACCCGAACTCTTCGATGGATGTCTTATACTTCGCGGGAAGCTTTGTTACCTTGCCGCCCTTACCCATGAAGGACGAGTCCTTCGCTTCGGTCGCGATCGTAACGACAGCCTTTTTCCAGGAGGGCGTTCTGCCGTAGGAGTAACGCTGCCTCTTCATTTTGCCCTCAAAGTTAGCGGTGTTTACGGATACAACCTTTACGTCGAAAAGCTTCTCGACCGCATCCTTGATCTGCGTCTTCGTCGCGTTCTTGTCGACCTGAAAAGAATACTTTCCGGTTGCGATATCATCCGAGCTTTTCTCGGTGAGGATCGGCTTAATGATGATGTCATGCGGTGTCAGGTTCATACGTATACCTCCTGTACCTTCATGGCGGCGTCCTTGGTAATGACGAACCGGTCATACTTCAGAATGTCGAAAACATTGATCGTATTGACGAGTGCCGTCTTGACCGCCGGGATATTTCTTGCCGATTTCTCGACATTGGGATTCTTTTCCGCGAGAACCAACAAGGCCGGACTGTCAATCTTCAATGCCTTAAGAACTCCCGCCATCTTTGCCGTCTTCATCTCTTCAAAGGACAGCGTGTCCAGGACGATGATACTCTGCGCGCTGAACTTGGTAGAAAGTGCGGACTTCATCGCCAACCTTCTGATCTTCTTGGGAACCGTATAGCTGTAATCTCTGGGCTTCGGCCCGAAAATGATTCCGCCGCCGACATGTTGTGCCGAACGACTCGAGCCTTGGCGCGCGCGTCCGGTGCCCTTCTGACGATAAGGCTTTCTGCCTCCGCCGCTGACCTCGTGGCGAGTCTTTGTCGAATGTGTCCCCTGACGGCGGTTCGCCAACTGATTCAGGACCACCACATGCATCGCGGACTCATTGGGCTCAATACCGAAAATGTCATCGGACAAATCAATTTGTCCGGTTACTTTTCCGTCCATGTTATATACGTCAATCTTGGCCATTTTTTGATCCTCCTTCTGCCGGATTATTACGCCTTCACAGACGACTCAATTGAAACTAAGCCGCCTTTCGGGCCCGGGATCGCACCTTTGAGAACGAGGATCCCCCGTTCGCCGTCCACGAGGACGACGCCTAAATTCTGTACAGTACAATTCACTGCGCCCATATGACCGGGCAGTTTCTTTCCCTTAACGACACGGCCCGGATCCGAGCCCGGTCCCATCGAACCGACACGTCTGTGATACATCGAGCCGTGTCCTTGCGGGCCACCCTTCTGTCCGTGTCTCTTGATGTTTCCTGCAAATCCTTTACCCTTGGACACACCGCTTATGTCGACGCGATCTCCGACCTCGAACATATCGGAGACCTTGATCTCCTGGCCCAGGGTATAATCCGCATCCGTCTTGTACTCGCGAACTACGCGCTTCACGGGGACTTCCGCCTTGGCAAACTGTCCCTTGTCGGGCTTGTTGACAAGCTTCTCGCGGATTTCACCGGTCGCGACCTTGATCGCCTTGTATCCGTCTGATTCTTCAGTCTTGTTCTGAATCACGAACATCGGGTCGCAGGCAATCACCGTAGCCGGGATCGCGATGCCCTTGTCGTCAAACAGTTGTGTCATTCCGGCTTTTCTGCCGAGCATGAATTTGGTCATCTCTTTCTATCCTCCTTGTGGTTATTGGTTCCCGCAGTACCCCGGGGAACATGACCTCGCCCGCAGCGAATGGATCGCTCCGGGCGAAAAACCTACTAGACCTTGAGTTCAATACTCACGCCGGCAGGCATATCCAGCTTCATCAGCGCATCGACTGTTTTCTGATTCGGCGCAAAAATGTCGATCAAACGCTTGTGGGTGCGCATTTCAAATTGCTCTCTCGAATCCTTGTACTTATGAGGAGAACGAAGGATCGTGGTGATTTCCTTCTCCGTAGGGAGCGGAATCGGGCCCGAAAAACTTGCGCCGGTCCGGGTCACGGTCTCAACGATCCTCGCCGCGCTCTGATCCAAGAGCTCGTGATCATATGCTTTCAATTTGATTCTGACCTTTTGTCTGGTAGCCATAGTCATACCTCCATCAGCTTGCTGCTTGTTACAACCTTGCCGGGCGTTTCTTCTGTACCCGTCAGAAAACCCAGGAATCCAGTTACCGTGCAAAGCGCCGGCACTTTGGGCCTGGGCATGTGTCCGTTACAAAACACACGCTGCCAACATGGTTGCGCCCGGATCCGTGTCCGGACTTCTCCGCCGAAGTTACCCGTCAGAACGCGCAGCACGCGGCACCAACGGCAATCTCCGGTATCATCGCCATACGCGAAAAGTCGCGCAGGAGAAAGTATACCTCAATCTATTCTTGAACGCAAGCGATTTTTATAAGAATGCGGGAACTTTTCTACGGATCAAATCGACAAGCCCGTCCCCTTCGCCCAATCATTCATCTTCAACGTGTACAATACCACAGTTTGATCGTCTAAAACAATATTCGATTCGATATGTATAAAAACCGATCCGAGTTACCGAAACTTCCGTTATTCCGGCATTCGATCTAGGCTTGTGATGCGTTTATTCGGATATCATCGATCTCGGTCCGGTCAAAATGATAACTGGAACCGCAGAAATGGCATTCCAGATCTACGCCGTCCGGATCCGATGCCAACTCGAGCAAATCCTTACTTCCGAGTGCCGTCAACGAACGTTCCATCCGATCGCGACTGCATGAACATGCGTATTGAACCGGACGCGCAGACAGGAAACGGATATCCGGATCTCCCAGAAACATATCCAGCAGTTTTTCGGGATTCATGCCCTCGGACAAGAGAAACGTCACCCCCGGAAAGCCGCCCGTCGCTCGCCGTTCCAAATACTCTGCGATTTCATCTCCGGCATCCGGCATCAATTGAACCAGAAATCCTCCGGCGTGCCGTACTCCCTCGGAGTCCACCAAGACACCCAAGGACACCACCGAACGCGTTTGTTCCGAAACTCCAAGAAAATATGCGAAGTCTTCCCCGATTTCTCCGGAAATCAGTTCCGTCGAACCGACATAAGGCTCTTTGAGCCCCAAATCGCGAACCACGGTCAATATCCCTTTTCCGACTACCGCCGCGATATCAAGTTTACCCGGTTCACGACGGAAGGTCTCAACGATCGGTTCGAGGCAGTACGCCTTGACGTTTCCTCCGGAATCGCAAACCGCCGTCATTCCACGAATCGGTCCGTCGCTCCGGATATTGGCCGTGATCGTATCGTTCTCCCCTTTCAGATTGGCCGCAAGAAGAAGGGTCCCGGTCATAAACCGTCCCATTGCCACCGTCGCGGACGGCGAAGTCCCGTGAATTCGCATCGCTTTATCGCACAACTGCGTAGTGCGAACGGCCAACGCCCGGACTTTGCCGTCCATTGCGGTCGCCGTGACCAGATAATCCGCCGTCAAATCGTCCGGAGCTCCCGGCGCGTGGTAGAAGTTATTCTTCGTCGTACTCATTTTACCTTTCTTCCGCAAGACGCCTCGCAACATAGAGGTGTCGAACGTCTTTCTTTCGAGGACTGTCGTCCCGGTATCCGCCGAAGACTCCGATTAATTCAAGATCTGAAAGTTTCAGCACTTCCCGAACCTGTGCCGCGGAGTAGTATCGCTCCGAAACGGCAAAGTCTTCCCGTGTGTACATCTCGTTTCCGATTCTTGAAAATAATACCATATCCGATCGGCTGACAGCGGTTCGTTTATTAAATCGATTCTCCCAGAATAACGCGTAATCGTCCGTGATATCCTGGTATTGATGATTGCCGCGCACTTCGCTTAAGAAATGCAACGTCAAAAGATCGAAAATAAACAATCCTCCGGGATTTAAAAAATTTCGCATACTCGAAAACAATCGCCGAAACGCCCGGATATCGGTCAAATGATTGACCGTGTCCGTAAAGCTTAAGAAAACGTCAACCGTCCCGAACAAGTCCAATCGCGAAATATCCTGACGGATAAACAGGGCTTCTCGTTCTTCCCGCAAAAAACGCTCGCGCGCGACCGAAAGCATCCCCTCCGAGAGGTCCACTCCGATCATTTCATATCCTTTCCGTGAAAGCTCAAGCATGGTGGTGCCGGTCCCGCACCCCAAGTCACAAAGGATCAGTGACCCCCGGTCTCCGTCTCCGCTCGACGGACCGTACCGGGAAATCAGCGAAGAGATCCGCGCCGATATCGACCGTGGATCCGATTCATCTTGAAATAAGTCATACATTTTGGAAAGAGCGTCATACGCGCCACTCGGCATCCGGGCATCCTCCGTCAGGTGATATAATCCGCCGGATTGACCTTACTGCCGTTGACCCGTACCTCGAAATGCAAATGAGCCCCTGTCGAATCGCCGGTACTGCCGCATAGGGCGATGGTCTGTCCCGCGACCACCCAATCGCCTACGGATACTTCAATTGATTTACAATGCGCATACAGCGTCGATACTCCGCCGCCGTGATCGATCACAACATAATTGCCATATCCGGTGCCGCCGCTGTTCTGACCGGACCAGGGAGCAGAAACCAGAATGACCGTTCCGTCTGCCGCCGCAACGATCGGGTTACCCAACACTCCGCCGAGATCGACCCCATAATGGAACCGATTCACCTTCCAGATGGGGTGATAACGCCAACCGTAGGGGGAATAAATCGTGTAGTCTCCGGGATACGGCCAAGTCATCGTGCCGCTGTACGGGGAAGTGCCGCCGTTGTTGCCGGAGTACAGAGCGCTCTGAAGGCGGGCAATTTCCGCGTCGATCCTCTCGGACTCGGCTTCCAACTCATCTTGCTTTTTCTGCCAATCGTCCAGTTCCTTTTGCTTAATCCGCAGGGTCTCTTCGGTCTTTCCGATCATCGCTTCCAGTTCTTCGAGCTCCGCCTGCTTGGTATCGGCGACCGTCTGCATCTCCTCGGACTCCTGAAGTGCGTAATCGCTCTTCATCTGAGCATCCTCCATGGCCGCCTGCATCTCTTCGATGATTTGATTGTCCGAATCGCCGATCAATTCAATTATTTGCATGTTGGTAAAAAATCCGGCAAGACTGTCAGATTCCAACAGGATTTCAAGTGTGGATTTATTCTGGAATTCAAACATGACGCTGATTCGCTCGGAAAACTCCGACTTCTTTACCTTCAGCGTTTCCTGTGTCTCGAGATAGATGTTAAGAGCGGCCTTCTTTGCCAAAAGCGCCGCCGCCAACTGCTCGGCGATCTCCAGATACTGAGCATGTTGTTCTTCACTCAATCCCTTCAGTTTCTCAAGTTCGGCACTGATTTCGCCAAGATCCCCGGAAAGCGCATCGATCTTACTGTTCGCCTGAGCCAATGCCTCTTCGGTCTCTTCCTTCTCTTCCTTAGCATCTTGAATGTCCGAACTTGAAGTATAGAAAACGGGCATCTCCGGGGCGGCGTAGGCTTTGTTTGATAAGATTGAAGGAATGCCGACGAGCAGAGCTAACACCAAAACAAAAGCGACCAGACGACCGGTTCCGAATCTTATGCTGATCAACCGCGACCGGTTCCGATAAATGCGACTCATGACTTTACCTCATCAGACCTTGATATACTTACGTACTGCAATGCCGCTACCCACCGCTCCGATGACCACGCCCAGGACCAGGCAGATCAATGCGACCCATAAAGTCAGGTTGTTCACCGGGACCAAGGAATAAAAACTACTCCCGGATACACCCTTCATCATCATATCAAAAAGTTTCGAATACGCCAAATGTGCAAGTCCCCATGCGCAGAGCGCGCTCATCAATCCGACGACCGCCCCCTCGACGATATAGGGAAGCCGGATATAACCGGAGGTGGCCCCCACGAATTTCATGATGAAGATTTCCGTCGATCGGGCATACACCGAAATGCGAACCATGTTCGAAATGATAAAAAGAGAAATGACAAAAAGAACCGCGAACGCGACCAGCGTAGA
>JAFGGR010000037.1 GCA_016930475.1 Clostridiales bacterium
GCTTCCGGTCGCGTTGATGACCGACCATCCTTGCGTTCCTCAGCAGTACCTGCTGTTGTCCGCGTCGCTTGCGGTCCGAGGCGGGCTTGACGAGCAAGCGGCGCTGGAGGCGATCACGATCCGACCGGCCGAGATCCTGGGGATCGATGATCAATACGGCAGTCTGACCGAAGGGAAAGCCGCGGATTTTTGCCTGTTCGACCGGGATCCTCTGGATTGCCGGGGCCGGGTGCGGTTGTTTGTCGGAGGCGGTGTGATCCGTTACGACGACGGGCTTGGCTCGTCCGAGGCATCGACGAACTGATATGACAAAGCGAACGGATGACCACTCCATATGCCTGATATCTGAGTCCGCGGAAGCGACCGAGCGCGTCGGAAGTCTCTTGGGATCCTTGCTGTGCCCCGGCGACATCGTCGTCCTGGACGGCGATCTCGGTGCGGGCAAGACTGTTCTGACACGCGGGATGGCAAGGGGACTGGGGTTGACCGAGGATGTGGCCAGTCCGACCTATACGCTGGTTTTCGAGCATTTAGCCGAAGACTCGGCGGCGACCGACCTCTTCCATTTTGATGTGTATCGGTTAAATGACGCGGACGAATTTTTGATGTCCGGACTGGATGAGTACTTTGACCGGGGCGGCGTTTGCGTGATCGAGTGGGGTCGGAAGATCTTCGATGCTCTTCCCGCCTCTGTTATATACGTGGAACTGTCCGGAGTGGGGCCGGAGCGCGAAGTATGCTTGCGTTTCCCCGAGGGGGACGAAGAGCGATGCGCGAGACTGCGGGAATTACTTTCTCATTCCGAAGGGATTCGGGTATAATGACCGTGTTTGAAGCGATGAATTTTTGAGAAAACGGGATCGGGTGAATCGATTGGGCGAGGGAACGGTACAAGAGAACAAGACGGGTAGCGGCGCGGAGAATGATCTGCGCGTTTTGGCTTGCGATACGTCAAGCGCGGCTTGCTCATGCTGTTATCAGCAAGACGGGACAACGGTCGCGATGTCCTTTTTGTCCGTCGGACTCAAGCATTCGCAGACGTTTATGCCGATGGTACATGACTTGATCAAAAAGGCGTCCGCGAGATACGAGGATCTGGATCTTATCGCGTGCACGGTCGGACCGGGTTCGTTTACCGGGATCCGGATCGGGGTCGGTGCGGTGCAGGCGATGGCCTTTGCCGCCGAAAAGCCCGCGGTTCCGGTCTCTTCGTTGAAGGCACTGGCGTTTCCGCTTTTCGATCGAGAGAATACGCTCGTGGTCTCGATGATCGACGCGAGAAACGCGCGGGTTTTTGCCGCGGCTTATTTTAACGGGGTCGAGGTGGTTCCCGAGGGAGCGCGTCCCGTGGAGGAAATGATCCGCATGTGTGACCTTTGGAGGGACGGGAACGCTCCGCAAGCCTCGATCGTGACCTGCGGAAACGCTTGTCGAATGTACGCGGACGACTCGAAAAGAGTCGACGTTACGCCCATGTTCGCTTTTCAAGAAATCGATCCGAGAGCCGTTGCCGCGATCGCCGCGGATGTGTTTCTTCGGGTCGACCCGGAGGAACGGAAACGGCAGTTCATTCCCGAAGCCTTGCTCCCGGTCTATCTGACCCGAACGGCGGCGGAGAGAAACCTGAAGACTTGCGCTCCGAAGGATTGAAATCCCGTGTCATAGTATGGAGGCCAATCGATTGATTCACGTTCGCACATCCGAATCTTCGGATCTTTCCGGATTGATGCGCGTCGAGCACGAGAGTTTTTCGACGCCGTGGAGCGAGGAGTCTGTGCTTTCTTTTCTGGATGACGGGGAGCATCGGATCTGCTTTACGGCCGAAGATGAACGGGAGATCGTGATCGGTTATCTCGCGCTTCAATTCGTCGGAGACGAGGCGGAAATTTGCAATATTGCCGTGAAGCCGGCATTCCGAGGCCGCGGGATCGGCGGGCAACTGATCGACCGCGCCGTCGAGTTTTGCGCCGGGAGATCGATCGGTGTTTTGCACTTGGAAGTGCGGGTCCATAACGCGCCCGCCGTGAGTCTTTACGAAAAGAAAGGCTTTCGCCGGGTTGGACTGCGCCGGGGATACTACGAGGACAGCGGCGAGGACGCGTTGCTTTTCGCGAGACCGATTGACGACATTGAGGCTTCCCGGAAATAGGGGAAGATGAATGTGGCAGATGAACAAGAAATCCTTTGATCGGGTCGCGCTTTATGACCGAAATAGCCAAAAATAAATGGAGAGTCCCTGATTTTGTTGACATTAAGAATGCCTGTCCATATACTTTACATTATGAAGAACAGCATTTTTGCGCAAGTTTTCCGGGAGGAATAGGAATGGTTTCCAAAACAGTAATTTTCAAATGCGACGAAGCGCTTCAGATGAAGGCGGTCGCGGTTTTGATCCAGAAGGCGTCGACCTTCAGAAGCAGTATTTATCTAATGCGCAGTGGGCGTCGCGCGAACGCGAAGAGCCTTCTGGGAGTCATGTCTCTGGGAATCGAGAACGGCGCGGAAATCGAAGTGACGGCCGAGGGCGACGATCAGCAGGAAGCGCTGGACGCTCTTATTTATTATCTGGAGAATCCGAAGGCATAATGAAATCCGAACGGACGGAATTTGACGCACGTCTGGATACCATACCTGATCGCCCGGGAGTGTACCTGATGAAGGACGCCTCGGGCGCTGTTATATATGTCGGAAAAGCTAAAAATCTCAAAAACCGTCTGAGAAGCTATTTTTCGAAAAACCCTTCGGGCAACGGCAAGGTCCTTGCGATGATCTCGCATATCGCGGACTTCGATTATGTCGTTGTGAACACCGAACTTGAGGCCCTGCTTCTCGAATCGAATTTCATCAAGCGTCACCAACCGCACTACAATATCTTGCTGCGCGACGACAAGGGGTTCCCCTATGTGTGCGTCACGATGAACGAGCAATATCCGCGGATTATTAAGTCTTTTCGGATCGGAAAAGACCGGGAACAGGGGGCGCGGTATTACGGGCCGTTCCTCGGCGGGGACCTTTATCACGCATTGCGCGGCATTCGGGACATATTCCCGACGAAAACCTGCCGGCGCGTCCTGCCGAGAGATATCGGAAAACAAAGACCCTGCCTCAATTATCACATCGGACAGTGCATCGGACCTTGCCGCGGTGACGTCTCCGCCGGGGAATATCGGGCGGTCATGGAGGATGTGTGCCGGTTTTTCGAGGGGCGTTATGACGGGATCAAGAAGGACCTTTCCGAAAAGATGCAACAGGCGTCCGACGAGATGAAGTTCGAGCGCGCGGCGATCTACAGGGACCGGCTGGCTGCGCTGACCCGGATCGTTGAAGCTCAGAACGTGTCGTTTCCGAACGAAAAGGATGTCGACGCGATCGGACTTTTCCGCGATGCGGGCGAGATCTGCATCCGAAAACTCGAGCTTCGCGGCGGGCTGGTCGTCGGATCTTCGACGTTTTTTGTCCCCGACGACGGCGAGGACGATGCCGCGGTTCTCTCCGCTTTTCTGATCCAGTATTACCCGGATGCGTCCACCGTCCCGCCGCTGGTTTTGCTCCCGGTCCTACCGGAGGACGCCGGGGTCGCCGAGGAGTACTTGACGAAACAGGCCGGACGAAAGGTGGAGCTCCGTGTGCCGATGCGCGGCGACGGAGTACGCCTGCTGGAACTTTCCGTCGGCAACGCGCGCGAGAGCCTTCGCCGGAGGATCTTGCGTGTCGGGGAATCGGAGAGCGGGATCCGGGAGGCCTTGGAGCAATTGCGCGCCCGACTGAACATGAGCCGGATCCCCGGGCGGATCGAAGCCTTCGATATTTCCAATCTCGGTCAGGACGACCGGTGCGGCGCGATGGCAGTCTTCAAGGACGGCCGGCCGAACCGTACGGGCTATCGCTTCTTTAAGATCAAGGCCGGCGAGGGTCAGGACGACTACGGCTCGATGCGCGAGGTCCTGCGCCGGCGCTTTTCGCATACCGAAAATGATTTCGGCACTCTGCCGGATCTTATCCTGATGGACGGCGGCAAAGCGCATGTCATGTTGGCCCGGGCCGTGCTCGCGGAATTCGGCCTGAGCGACCGTGTCGTCGTCGCGGGCATGGTCAAGGATCGGAAACACAAGACCGCCGGGCTGGTCCTGCCGGACGGCACGACCGAGCTTTTCCCGGAGGCGGAGCAAATGACCGAGGAGCACCTCGTTCTTCTGCGCCTCCTTACGGCCGTTCAGAATGAAGTGCACCGACTCGCTTTTTCCTACCAACGCAAGCTGAGCAAGAAGAGAAACCTGTCGTTTGTGCTCGAGGACATCAACGGGATCGGGCCGGCCAAGCGAAAAGCATTACTTCAGCATTTCGGCACCATCGGACGCATTCGCGCGGCTGACGAGCAGACGCTCGCTCAGGCGCCGAAAATCACCGCCGAGAACGCGAATTCGATCTATCGGCATTTTCACCGCGGGGAGGAAAACTAGATGGCGATTTGGGCGATCTCGGATCTGCATTTGTCGTTGGGAAGCAATAAGCCTATGGACGTTTTCGGTTCCCAATGGGTCGATTCCGAACAGCGCATCCGGGATAACTGGCTCCGGTCCGTTGAGGAGAGCGACACCGTGCTCATTCCCGGCGATATTTCGTGGGCGATGACGCTCGAAGAAGCGCTTCCGGACCTGCTCTTCCTCGAAAAGCTCCCCGGCCGGAAGATCCTGAGCAAGGGAAACCACGACTACTGGTGGGGTACGAACGGCAAAGTCGAACGCTTCCTGGAAGATAATGGGATCCGGTCCATCAGTCTTCTCAAAAACAATGCCTTTCCGATCGGGTCGGACGTCGTCTGCGGCACCCGGGGCTGGGTCCTTCCGGAATATCCTGAATTCTCCGCGGCGGACCGCCTGATTTTCGAGCGGGAGGCCGGTCGACTCGAACGATCGCTTCAGGCGGGCACAGCGCTCTTACCGGAAGGAGGGCGATTGATCGTCGTTTTGCATTTCCCGCCGCTGCCGGGTATCGACGGCTCCTCGGCTTTTTCTCTATTGTGCGAGAAATACGGGGCATCCCTGTGCCTTTACGGACACCTGCACGGCAGAGGGCATGAAAAGGCGGTCGAAGGGGTCCTCAGGGGGGTCGATTACCGCCTGATATCCGGGGATTATATTGCCTTCAAACCCATACGGCTCTAAGCCAAACAGGTCATTTGTACAGTTGCTTATTTTCGGGGCTTAATATATAATGACTGTCGCCCCTCAAAAGAGCCGGTTTTATTGTGGCGGTGGGAATCCAGACGGACGGGAGATGTGAATATGGCCGAGAGCATGACCGGATACGGCAGAGCGGAAGGTATCGCACAGTCGATACGCTTTCTTATCGAAATGAAGACCGTGAACAACCGGTTTTGCGATGTCCAGATTCGTATGCCCCGAGCACTGCTCGCGCTTGAGCCGCAGCTTAAAGACCGCATCTCGAGCCGTTTGCTTCGCGGAAAAGCGGATGTTTTTATTTCAACGGCCGCTTCGGAAACCGAAGGAACAACAGTCAAACTCAACCGGGATTTGGCGCGCGCTTATTCGGAAGCGCTTTCTGAGATCGCCGCAGTGACCGGACGGCCGGACGACGCGGGATCATCCGTGATATCGCGCATGCCCGAGGTCCTTGTAACAGAGACCGTCGAGAGTGACCCCGAAGCGTTGCGGGACGAACTGTTCTCTATTTTGGACGAAGCGCTCGACAGCATCGTGCGTATGCGCCGGACCGAGGGCGATAAGCTCGTGACGGATCTTCTCGGTAAAGCGGACGCACTCGAGGAAATGCTGACCGACGTCGGCGATCGCGCAAAGAGTGTTCCGGCTGAGTACAGGGAGAAGCTTTTCGCGAGGATCGAAGAACTCATGGGCGACAATGCCGGGATCTATTTCGATGAGGGACGCAAGGAGGCCGAAGTGGTCATGTTTGCGGACCGTTGTGCGATCGATGAGGAGATGACGCGCTTAAGAAGCCATATCGGGCAACTGAAGAGCACGCTGACTTCCGACGGCAGTATCGGTAAACGACTTGATTTCATCCTTCAGGAGATGAACCGTGAGGTCAACACGATCGGTTCCAAGGCCAACGACCTCGCAATCACCCGTCGGGTCTTGGATATGAAGACGGAGCTTGAGAAAATTAGGGAACAGATCCAGAATCTGGTTTAACGCGTTACGGAGGTCAATGTGGCTTTTATTCAAATCGGTTTTGGGAATATCGTATCCGTCGATCGCTTGATTTGTGTGGTTTCACCCGATTCCGCCCCGGTCCGAAGAATCGTACAGGATGCCCGGGACAGAGGCTCTCTGATCGACGCTTCCTCCGGAAAGAAGAGCAAAGCCGTCCTGATCATGGACAGTGACCACGTCATTCTTTCGGCGATGCCGGCGGAGGACATCCGTCGACAGCTCGGGCAGACCGATTCGTGGAGCGGAACGGAGGAGGAGCCATGAGCGCCAATGAAGAATCCTCGCAACCGTTACGTAAAGGTCTTCTTGTTTCGGTATCCGGGCCTTCCGGTGTCGGAAAAGGGACCGTCATTCAACGGGTTCGCGATCGAATCCCCGACATCGCGCATTCTGTCTCCGTGACGTCGAGGGAGCGCAGGGAAAGAGAAATAGAAGGAGTCTCGTATTTTTTTCGAACGAAAGAAGAATTCCAGCGGATGCTGGCCAACGACGAGATTTTGGAATATGATATCTATCTGAATCATTACTATGGGACTCCGATCGCGCCGTTGATCGAGCTGATCAATGCCGGAAGAGATGTATTGTTCGATTTGACCGTTTGCGGAAGCCTGGCGCTCAAAGAGAAATTTCCGGAGGCGGTGACGATTTTTCTCCTGCCGCCGTCGATGAGCGATTTGCGAGACCGGTTGGTCCGGCGCGGTACGGAATGCATCGAGGTCATCGAACGGCGCCTATTGGAAGCGAGCGTCGAGATCCCGAAGGCGGACCTTTTCGATTATGCGGTCATCAATGACGATTTGGAACGGGCATCCGACCGGATCATCGCGATCATCGAAGCCGAGAAATACCGGTACATCAGACAGATCGGTATAGAGGACAGAATACTGAACGGGTAAGTTTCACCCTGCGACGGCGACGGAAGCGGGTGCGATTATAAAGGATTATAAAGAAGAGACGCACAGGAATAAGGAGGAGCATCATGCTTGTTCAACCCCCCATCGAAGAACTGCTGCCCAAGGCGGAGTCGCGTTACACGCTGGCAATGCTGGTAGCGAAGCGCACGCGCCAATTGGTCGACGGAGCGCAACCCATGGTTCCGGAAACAACGCCGAATTTGGTCACCTTAGCGTGCGAGGAAATCGTAGCGGGAAAGGTGATCGGAATCCCCGGACTTCACAATCCGTTCGTTCCGCTGAGACCGGAAATCGAGGAAGCCCGCAGAGTGGCCAGAGAATTGGCTGAAAATCAGGCGGCACTCGACGCTTTCCCGGATTTGATCGATATGCGTGTTTTGACCGCAAAGCCGGAGGAACTTGATGGAGAAGAGGCGGTTTCCGACGACGTATTGAAGGACGACATCACCGACGACGAGCAGGCGGTCAGTGACGAGATCGTGCTCGAGGAGATTTCGGACGAAGAGATTTCGGACGAAGTAATATCGGACGATATCCCGGACGTCAACGAAGAGGACGTCAAGGACTTGATCGCGCTCGACGGAGCCGAAACGGAGGAAGCGGAGTAAATGCTCGAAAAGAAGTCGATGGAGACGATTGTGGCGCTGGCCAAGACCCGCGGCTTTGTCTTTCCCGGATCGGAGATCTACGGCGGCCTAGCGAATACTTGGGATTACGGTCCTTTGGGCACCGCGCTCAAGAACAACGTCAAGGCGGCGTGGTGGAAGAAATTCGTTCAGGAGAGCCCGTGGAATGTCGGTTTGGACTGCGCGATCCTGATGAATCCGCAGGTGTGGGTCGCATCCGGACATGTCGGAGGATTTGCGGACCCGCTCATTGACTGCCGTCAGTGCAAGGCGCGTCACAGAGCCGATAAGCTCATTGAAGATTTCGCGGCGGAGAACGGGCTGGATATGGCCGTTGAGGGAATGAGCGACGCACAGCTCGTGGAGTTCATTCGCGAAAAGAATGTTCCCTGCCCGCAGTGCGGCGGACACAACTTTACCGATATTCGCAAATTCAACCTGATGTTCAAGACCTTTATGGGCGTTCTTGAGGACAGCAAGAGCGAAGTTTATCTGCGGCCGGAGACGGCGCAGGGGATTTTCGTGAATTTCAAGAACGTTCAGCGCTCGACCAGAAAGAAGATCCCATTCGGCATCGCGCAGATCGGGAAAGCCTTCAGAAACGAGATCACTCCGGGAAATTTCATCTTCCGGGTGTTGGAGTTCGAGCAAATGGAACTGGAGTTTTTCTGCGAGCCGGGGACGGATCTGGAGTGGTTCGAGTACTGGAGAAACTTCTGCCGGGATTGGCTCCTTTCGCTTGGAATGCGGGATGGCGAATTAAGAACGCGCGACCACAGCCCCGAAGAACTGGCTTTCTATTCGAACGCAACGACGGACTTCGAGTTTCTGTTTCCGTTCGGTTGGGGCGAACTATGGGGCATCGCGGACCGGACGGATTATGACCTCAAACAACACATGGAGCATTCCAAGGACGACCTTTCCTATTTCGATCCGGCCAAGAATGAGAAGTTCATCCCTTATGTCATCGAACCGTCACTCGGTGTGGACCGGGTCACGCTGGCTTTCCTGTGCTCGGCCTATGACGAAGAGGTATTGGGTGAAGGAGACGTTCGGACCGTGATGCGCTTTCACCCCGCGCTCGCGCCGGTGAAGATCGGAATACTTCCCCTTTCCGCGAAACTTTCCGAAAAGACCATGCCGATCTATAGGGAACTTTGCGAGGATTTCGCGTGTGAGTTTGACGACCGTCAATCCATCGGAAAGAGGTATCGCCGGCAGGATGAGATCGGCACCCCCTACTGCGTGGTGTATGACTTTGAATCGGAGAATGACGGATGTGTTGAAATTCGTTTGAGGGATACGATGGAGAAGGCAGAGTATACACCCGGGAACATTCGATTCCCGATATCGGAGTTGCGCGGCTATTTTGCCGACAAGTTCAGGTTCTGAATGCCGAATCCGCCGTGTCGGGTTTTCCGCAGCGGGAGGCATTTGAAATAACAAGAGAGACTTTAATAAACGGAGGATGCACTATGACGAAGTATGTGTACATGTTTACCGAAGGCAATGCCGGGATGAAGAATCTTCTCGGCGGCAAGGGCGCCAACCTTGCGGAAATGACCGGACTCGGCCTGCCGGTGCCGCGCGGTTTCACCATCTCGACTGAAGCGTGCACGCGCTACTATGAAGACGGAAAGATCATTTCCGCCGAGATCGAGAAGGAAATTTTCGAGACGCTGGCCAAGACGGAAGAGAACGTCGGCAAAAAGCTCGGCGATGCTCAGAACCCTTTCCTGGTATCGGTCCGTTCCGGCGCGAGAGCTTCAATGCCCGGCATGATGGACACCATTTTGAACCTCGGCTTAAATGACGAGGTCGTAAAGGGCCTTGCCGCATTGACCGGCAACGAGCGCTTCGCGTACGACAGTTATCGCCGTTTTATCACCATGTTCAGCGACGTCGTCATGGAAATCGAAAAGAGCAAATATGAAAAGGTTTTCGATGCGGTCAAGGAAGAAAAGGGCGCCAAGCTCGATACCGACCTCGACGCCGAGGGGATGAAGGAAGTTGTCCGCCGTTATCTTTCCGTCTATCAGGTCAATAAGGGCGAACCCTTCCCGCAGGATCCGAAAATCCAGCTCATGGAATCGGTTAAGGCCGTCTTCCGTTCCTGGAATAACGATCGCGCGATTCTCTATCGCCGTATGAACGATATCCCGGGAAGCTGGGGTACCGCCGTCAATATTCAGGAAATGGTTTACGGAAACATGGGCGACACGTCCGGTACCGGCGTTGCCTTTACCCGTAACCCCGCCACCGGCGAGAAGAAGTTGTACGGAGAGTTTCTGATGAATGCCCAGGGCGAGGATGTCGTCGCCGGTATTCGTACACCTCAGACCATCGACCAACTCAATACCGTGATGCCGGCGGTTTATAAGCAATTTGCGGAAATCGCCGACAAGCTCGAAAACCACTACAAGGACATGCAGGACATGGAATTCACCATCGAACGCGGACAACTCTTTATGTTGCAGACCCGTAACGGCAAGCGCACCGCCGCCGCCGCGATGAAGGTCGCCGTCGATATGGTCAAGGAAGGACTCAACACCAAAGAAGAGGCGATCATGAAACTGGATCCCAAGCAATTGGACGCTCTTTTGCATCCGACCTTTGATCCCGCCGCTTTGAAGGCCGCCACCCCGATTTCCCGCGGACTGCCCGCGTCGCCGGGTGCCGCTTCGGGTGAGGTGTATTTTTCCGCGGAGGATGCCACAAAGGCCGCGGAAGAAGGAAAGAAAGTCCTCCTGGTCCGTTTGGAGACCTCTCCGGAGGACCTCGCCGGTATGAACGTCGCGCAGGGTATCCTGACCGGACGCGGCGGCATGACCTCGCACGCGGCCGTTGTCGCGCGCGGCATGGGTAAGTGCTGTGTGTCCGGATGCTCCGATCTGATTATCAAAGAAGAAGAAAAATACTTTCAGACGCCGGACGGAAAGAGATTTAAAGAGGGAGATTGCATCTCCTTGGATGGAACGACCGGTATTGTTTACTCCGGAAATATCGCAACACAGGAAGCGAGCCTTTCCGGCGACTTCAGGACGATCATGGACTGGTCCGATGAATTCCGCACGATGAAGGTCCGCACCAATGCCGACACCGTCCGCGACGCAAAGGTCGCATTCGATCTGGGCGCTCAGGGAATCGGTCTATGCCGCACCGAGCACATGTTTTTCGAGGAGGAGCGCATATTCGCGTTCCGTCAGATGATCGTCGCGAAGAGCGAAGAGGCGAGAAGAAAAGCTTTAGCCAAGATCCTTCCGTATCAGCAGGGCGACTTCGAAGGACTTTTCAAGGCGATGAAGGGATACCCGGTCACCATCCGTCTCCTGGATCCGCCGCTTCACGAATTCCTTCCGCAGAACGCGGATGATATCGAAGAACTCGCAGGCGCTTTGGAGATGCGCAGTTGCGATCTCCAGGATATTATCGAGAGCCTGCATGAACTTAACCCGATGCTCGGACACCGCGGTTGCCGCTTGGCGGTGACCTATCCCGAGATCGCCGAGATGCAGACCACGGCAATTATTGCCGCGGCGATCGCGGTCAATCGCGAGGGCGGACCGAAGGTCATCCCGGAGATCATGATCCCTCTGGTTTGCGAGCTCAAGGAACTGAAGTATGTCAAGGACATCATCGTCAAGACGGCAGACGCCCTGATTGCCGAGTCCGGCATCGAAATGCCGTATCACGTCGGAACGATGATCGAGATCCCACGTGCCGCTTTGACCGCGGACGAGATCGCGACCGAGGCGGAGTTCTTCTCGTTCGGAACGAACGATCTTACTCAGATGACCTACGGGCTTTCCCGCGATGACGCCGGGAAGATCCTCGACGCGTACTATCAGAAGAAGATTTTCGAGAGCGATCCGACCGCCC
>JAFGGR010000038.1 GCA_016930475.1 Clostridiales bacterium
ATAACGAGTGTTCGATCGACTCGCCGTTTGCGAGCGCGACCGGGATCCGGAGCGCGATCCGTCGGCGTATGAGCGATCGCCGCGTAAGCGGCGGCGCTTTTCGAGTGGCTGACATCGCCGGGGACCTTCAAGGGAAAATGCCCGACCCGTCGCTTTCTCTGCTTCTCTCTCAATGGCAAAAAGGTATTCGTCCGGTAACGCCGCATTCCTTCATCGGTGATGAAATCATGATGATCCGTGCGCACTCTCCCGAGGAGCTCGAGAAATATGCCTACATGGGCGATAACCTCTCCCGACGTCTGCGCAATGCCGTCGAACGATTGAGGGACACGGAGCCGGAACAATTGCTCGGTGCTTTCAAAGAGGAATCCAACACGAGGAGATACGCCCCGACGCGCGTATTTCGCGCGATGACTTCCATGCTGGTCGGCCAAACGGAGAAGGACCTGTCGGAACTCACCGCGCCCGAGTACTTACGCGTTCTCGGGTTTTCGGACCACGGGCGTAGTCTGTTGCGGCTGATGCGCAAATCCGCTTCTCTTCCGATCCTCGACAAGGCTTCGGATTTTCTCGGTGCCGACGGCGGCCCGTTGTTTCAGAGGATGGCGGAGCTCGATCTCATCAGTGCGGATCTCTGGGGCCTCAAGGCCGGCCTGCACTACGGAGACGAATTCGAGCGCACCGTCGTGCGCCTGTCCGCGAGCGAGACTAAGAGGCGCCTCTGATGCGTTTCTCGTTTAAATATCGAAAACGAAAAAATCAGGGACTTTCGCCCCTGATCTTCGTATCCGACTTCTTTTTGAATAGTTATGTCGCCCGGATCAAGACTTGATCACACCTTTGTTCTGGAACGCACCGATCAAGTACAGGACAGGGACAATGAGCCCGGTCAACAAATTCAACGGCTGGAACTCACCGCCGCCCACAAGACCGATCACATTGCCGATGATAGAAATGACGATCACCAAAACACCAAATACGATACAGATATTGGCCTTCTCGGGCTTCGCCGAATACTTGACTCCGAGAATACCGGCGATCAAGCTGACCACGCCGCTTCCGGTCGCAAAGATGCTCGCGAATGTCATTAAACTCTCATTGACCTCAACATTCGCTTCTTCCGCTACAGCACTCAGTAATCCAGCCCCGGCCAACAAGATAATTCCGCCGAGAATACTGATGATTCCGCCTATGATCATAAGAATACCGCAGATCTTCAAAAATTTGTTTTGCATATTTTGTTCTTCCTTTCAATTTATTTATGGTCACACGCAAGAGAAACTTGCGATTGCCATCGTAAAGATCCCCGGGGGGGGCGACGGAACACAAAATATGTGTCGCTTCTCTTCCGAGACGCCCTCCGAGTGTTAACCCTGGACGCCACCGATCCGTTCCGTATTTTTATGACCGTGCTTTCGAAGATTTGATTTCGGTTAACTAATCAAATATCGTTTCTACAATAGCATATTTATTAGTCGTCTGTCCACAGCCTACCCCGGAAAAATGCGCCTCTGCCGATTCTTCCGGCACGAAAAAGAGGCCGTCTCGCAACTTTCGTTCGAGACAACCCCTCTTATCAATGTAAACGATATAAACGGATCGAATTATCCGGCAGACTTGGCGGCATTCGCAGCCTTGACCATACGCGACTTCTTCCGATCTGCGGCCTTCTTATGAATCAAATTCTTCGCGGCGGCTTGATCAATGGCCTTCTGAGCGTCCTTGACCAAAACGTCGACTTGCTCATTCGACGCATCCGACGAGGCGACGGAGGCCTTCGCCTTCTTGATCACCGTGCGCAGCTCGCTCTTCATCATCTTGTTCTGTGCGTTCTTCTTCTCGCTGACACGAACGCGCTTGATTGCTGATTTATTGTTCGGCATACCCTTCACCTCCATCTTTTTTCTTACAGACTAGGAGATTCTAACATGATTTCAGAAGCGATGCAATACTTCACGCGGATGAATCGTCTATTTGTTGACCGCAAATCGAAGAGTCCTGATGTGCTCCGTGAACATCCGTTCATTGACAGCCGGAGCGATGGAAATGATAATGATGATGAGATAGAGGGTTATGAGGAGGAAACAATGATGAAAACAAAAATTTTATCCCTGTTGGTCACGGCCACACTGCTTTTGTGCCTTCTTTCCGGATGCGCAAGCGATGAAACAGCAGGGGCATCGCCGCAAGACGACTACGCGATCGCTCCGGATTTTTCCGAGAATAAGGAGGTTGTATCCGACGCCGACCCGGGCAGGGGTTATGTTCCCGAGGTCAATCCGGACGTTCCGGAGTCTTCCGGCAAGAAGATCATTTATACCGCCAACTTGGCCATTGAGGTTGAAAATGTAAAGGACGCCATGGAGGAGATCTCCTCTGCGGTGTCCGGTCTCGGCGGTTTCGTTTCCGGCTCGGACTATCAGAACCGCGACCGGGTCTCGGGCACCATCACCGTACGGATACCGCCCGAAAAGCTCGGCGAGCTGAGCGCCAAGATCGGAGGACTCGGCAAAATACTGAGCAATAATCTCTCGTCCCAAGACATAACGATGCAGTATGTCGATATCAGTTCCCGACTCGCAAACGCGGAAGCGCAGGAAGCGCAATTGCTCGATATCATGGAAAAGGCGACGGAGATCGCGGACATCCTGGCCGTTCGCTCCGAGCTTAATATTGTTCAGCAAGAGATCGAGGTCTATAAAGGCCAGCTCCGTTATTTTGACAACATGGTGGATTTTTCGACCGTAACAGTCTCGCTCACCGAGATCTACGTCCCCAAATCCCCCGAGGCGGAGGCCGATAAGGGTATTCTCGCACGCTGGGATCTGGATTACATCGGAACAAATATCACAAAGGGCTTCAAGAACAGCCTGTCCTTTGTGGTCAATGCGTTCGGATTCATCCTGATCCTCCTGAGTTATCTTCTCGTTCCGCTCCTGATCATCGGTGCGATCGTATTCGTCATTGTCTTTATCGTAAAGCGCATCAAGAAGCATTCTCGCAAGGCTTCGAAACAAGCGCCCCCGCGCGGATATAATCCTCCGGCAATGCAATCGCCTTCAACCGGACAGACGCCTCCGGCCGGGCAGGTTTCTCCGCCCGTTTCCGCCCCGCCGAAGAAAGATGGAAAATAGTCAAAACCACACTTCTGACAAAAGAAAATCGGTTCCGGCCATTCGCCGGGACCGATTCTTTTCGTGCGAAAATAAAAGCGTCCCGGGGCTTCGAAATCATTCCGCTGCGGGTATCTGAGCGGGAGCTTCTTCCCCCTTGATCAACTTCGACAGCCGATTCATCTCGTAGAAGAAGACCAGCACCGTCAGGACCATCGTCATTGAATCGGCCACGGGATTGGCGATAAAGATCCCCTTAAGGCCGAAAAAATACGGCAGAATAAAGTATAGCGGGATCAGAACGATCGCCTGGCGCATCAACGTCAGGACCAGCGATATGATGGAACGTCCGATGAACTGATAGTAGTGTCCGCCCATGATCTGAAAGCCGATGATTGGCAGCATGAGCAGGACCATACGCATGGCCGGAGCGGTCAGGTCGATCAACTCCGCGTGATTCTCCCCGAAAAGCGCCGAGATCTCGCGCGAATTCAGTTGAATGATCAACGCACCGACGATCGTGAAGACGGTCGCGAGCGCGGGCGCCGCGAAAAACGCGCTTCGGACACGCCGGTAATTCCGGGCTCCGTAGTTGTACCCGATGATCGGCTGGACGCCGTGGCCGACACCGATGACCGGCATCAGCGCGAACATCATAACGGAGTTGATCACCGTCATGGCCGAAATCGCCAGGTTTCCGCCGAGGGAAGCCAACTGCCGCGTCGAGATCATCTGTACGATCGATGCGACGCTCTGCATCGCAAAAGCGGACATCCCGATCGCGAATGCCTTGCGCAGGACATTCCATCTCGGGCGTAGGGCGCGAAGAAGCAAAGGTATCGGCGACGAACCGCCGGCAAA
>JAFGGR010000039.1 GCA_016930475.1 Clostridiales bacterium
GCTGTTTTGTACGCTATTTTCCTGAAATCTCTCTCGCCGAAACCGATTTCACGCGCGATGACTGTTCTTTACGCTTTTTTGGCCAACATTGCCTCCTGCGTAATCGGACTGCTCTCGAGCGTCTTTTACTATTCCTTAACTTGACATGTCGTTCGTTGCCGCCCGTGTCAATTCCGAAGCGATCCGGTGCTTCAGATTCTTGCGTGTTGTGGGATAACACGGTATTCTGTACGGGATGATACTTGATCTCGGAGGAAGAATATGACATCCTTTATCTTTCCCCTTGTCTGTGCCGCGGGCGGAGCGCTGATCGGCGCGGCCTGTATGCCAGTGTTTAACCGTTTACCCGAGCATTGGCTTCAGGATTACGATTATGATCCAACGGCGGAGAACGCCCGGCCGGCGCGTCGAATGAAATTTACCCCGCATTCGCTGATCCTGATCTCCGTGACGGCATTACTTTTCTTTTTGGGTGCGTATGTCAACCCGGCGTTTTTCGAGCGTTCGGATGTATTTCGCATCCTGCTGATGTTTCTTCCCGCCCTGCCTCTTGCGATCGTCGTGATGTCCGACCATCTGAACCGGATCATTCCGGACCATGTGGTCGTTTTTGCGGGTCTTCTGTCCGTCTTTGGTTTTATCGCTGACTACATGTACGGGAGCCTGTGGTTTGCGGAGGGGACTCCCTTCTGGCACTTGATCCTGAATCGTGTGCTCGGAGGCATCATCGGAGCGGCTTTGCTCCTGTTGATCGGCTGGCTCGGAGCGGTCATCAGCCGCAGAGAGGCGATGGGGCACGGCGACGTAAAATTCATCCTGGCATGCGGCTTTTTGTCGGGCACATACGGTCTTATTTTCGTCATTTTCTTCGCCTTCCTGATCGGAGGGGTCGCAGCGGTGCCGCTTCTAGTTAAGAAACGCATGCGCATCGCCCGTGAGAACAGGGAGATCCGTGAGAGCAGGGACCCGGAGCGAACACGTCGGGTCATGGAACGCAAGCGCAAGGAGATCCGTTTCGTCGACGACCCCGATTACATCGCCTTCGGCCCTTTTCTGGCCGTCGGCACTCTGGTTTTCCTGATTTTCGAGACGCCGATCTATCGTTACTATTCCGAAAGGATAATTACGGCATTGGAGTACATTTTCAAATGACCCACGGGTTTTCTCAGCGCATACGGCCGTATCTGCCGATCCCCGAAAAGCCTACAGTCGGCTTTGTTTTCGGCACCTGCGCGCTCGCCGAGGTGGTTCTTATATTGCTCTGGCAATTCATCCCTCAGTCCGTTCTCGTGTGGTCCAAAACCTCCCTGATCGGCTTTTCGATCATCACCGTTTGCCGGCTGATGGTTTCACTTCTTCTCCCGTTGGTCTTCTTCATTTCACGCTACTCGATGGAGGACCGACGCGTTTACGGTATCAATCCCGGATTCGGGGCGATCATTCACAGCATTCTTGCCGGGTTTCCCGCCATGCTTCTGTTTGTCGCCATCCATAATCTCTCCGCGCGGTTTATCATTCTCCGCGGCATTCCCGTACCGCGCCCCGCGATTTATTGCACATTACTCGACGGATCGAAAGAGGCGACCGCATTGTTTTTCATCATCGGGGCGGTTTTGCCGATCCTTTTGGAGGAGCTTTTTTTCCGCGGACTCCTGAACGCAGTCCTGCCCGTGTCGCTCCATAACGCAAGGGGCTACATATGGATCGCCTTTCTGTTTGCCGTTTATATGCTCAACCCGGTCGACTTCATCGCTTTCTTTTTACTCGGCATCCTGCTCGGATTTATCCGGCACAATCTGGATAATGTTTTCTGCTGTATTCTGACGCGCTTGTCGATAGTCGGTTCCTACCTCCTGTTCCGCTCGCTGATGCCTTATCTGGATACCTCGGTGATCCGGACCGAAGCGGATATCGATCCGACGGTCCTCTATATCGCGTTGACGGCTCTGATCATGGGCACGTTGATCCTGATCCCCATTCTTTCACAGATCCGCCTCATCGCCGGATATCTGAGGATGGAACGAATGGATGAAACGCCGGGAGAAGACGTGCCGATCCGAAGCCATATCGGATGGTCTTACTGGCTCGGCCTCTTGTTTTTTGCCGGACTGTGGGTGCTTATCCTGGAGATCTAGCGTGTATCCTCCCGTCGGCCTCCGAAGGGATCGGAGTGCTTCCGAAGCCGTTTTTTTCGGATCGGAGCCCGGGTGACGCGAAGACCACTTACGGATCGAAAAAATCGTGTATAATGTTTATTGTTAATTACGTTTTTTTCTCCGCTTCGGAGTCGAAAGGGATATATGGACGAAATCAATCGATATTCGCATGACCGCGCAACCGTCATGGCATTAATCAAATACATCTTGTTTGCCGCGATCACCGTGGCGCTGGCGTTTCTGTCCAGCAAACTGATCGTAATTGTCCTTCCGTTCCTTCTGGGTTTCGTTATCTCGAAGGCTTCCCGGCACCTTGCAAACGTGTTGATTCGTTTCGGTCGGTTCGTACGTCGTCGGTTTGCCGGAAAAAAGAACACCGTGAAAGAAGAAGACCCGGACATTGCTGCCACGACGGAGGTCGTATCGCAGTCCGAGACGACGGAGTCCGGCAAGATCGCAAAACCGGAAAGGAAGCATCCGATCCGCAAGGTCCTTTCTTTTATCTTTCCTTCTTTAGCCAAGGGAAAGCGCCCGTTTAAGACTCGTCTGACACTGGTCGTTTACGCCGTTCTGGTCGTTCTCATACTCGGATCCCTGACCTGGGCGATGATCGCGCTTATCGGACAGCTCAATACCGTGATCGCCAAACTTCCCGAGTGGTTCAAGGGAGGAACGCTCATGGAACGGATCGAAGGAGTCGTCCGTAATTTTTCCGAAGAAAAGGGCGGCTTTCTTTCCGAAGATATGGTGGCTTCCGCGGTGACCTACATCAAGGACCTCCTGGTCACGCTGGAGGACCGGATCCCGGGCTTTGCGTCCTCTCTCCTTCGCGGCCTTCTGACCTTTGTCGGCAATATTCCGATCATGATGTTTTTTGTGGTCGTCGTCATTATGTCGGGCGTCTATTTTATCACCGACGGAAAGAAGCTGTTGCGATTTTTCGCGCGCAACATCCGAAATCGCGCATTCCGACATAAGTCTTTCCTGCTTCTGGATCAACTGTCGACGACCCTGTTCCGGGTGCTCGGCGGATATTTGGCGTTACTGATCATTACCTTTTTTGAGGCGTTAGTGGTTTTCTATATTGCGGGGATCGAATATGCGGTCCTTCTGGCTCTGATCACCGCCGTTCTGGACTTCATGCCCGTACTCGGCGTCAGCGCCACCATGGTCCCGCTGATGGTATACATGATATTCCAGGGGAATTACGTAGGATTCTTCATTCTTCTGGCCGGTATGGCGCTTATTACCGTCGTACGTCGTGTCATCGAGCCGCCGATTCTGGGGAACGCGATGAATATGCATCCGTTGGCAACGCTTTTCGCGATGATCATCGGTGTCGCGGTCTGGGGGGCGATCGGCTTCCTGGTCGGACCGGTAGTCCTGTTGATCGTTATCGAGGTGTTGAAGGTATTTTCCTTCGATA
>JAFGGR010000040.1 GCA_016930475.1 Clostridiales bacterium
CAAGTGCCCCTTCACCGCATCTAACGATCCACGATGATCGCGATAAGCATTCAGTCGTGCGAAAAACATCTTCTTTTCCCGCTCCGTCGCTTGATCCGAAAAATAGCCCCACACATGGAGCGCCGCGTTTTCCGCCCGCCCGGGGTCCTCTTCGCGAGACAGGGCATCCTCCGCAAGGGCGTAAAAATCCGCCGGTCGTGCCTTCCGTCCCTCAGAAAATAGATTTCGGATCTCCGCGTAGATCTCCGGGGCGTGCTCCATGATCAGATATTTATAGCGCCCCCACTCTTCCTCCAGCCTCTTTCGCTCGGGCTTTTCATCCATGAGAAGCACGCACTTCACTGCGGACAGATTTTTGTCTTTGACCTCGAGCATGATATCCGGCACGTCGTTCCGGATCGCCTCGTAAAAGCGCATAAACTCAACAGACCGGATCGTTGCGGAGTGCGCTCCCGCGCGTTTGCCGGTATCCTGCTGCGAATAGTGGATCTTCTGCCGTCCGTCCTTTTTCGACCAGGTCTTTCGGCATCGAAGAATCATCTCCCGATGCCGGTCAACGGGAGCGTTTATGCGACCTTCCTGAGACCATTCTTCCAAAGCCCCCCCAAACCCCTGCTGGTTCGTTTTCGCGACGCGATCTTCGTACACCTCCCGGTGCAGGTTGTCGAATACGACCGGGACTCCGATCTCTTCGTGCAGAAGAAGGACATCTCCGATCGAGAAAGACCGCTCGTCATTTTCGATCACGATACGCGAGCGCGTCTCGGGGGAAAGCCGTTGGAAATTTCCCGCAAACCGCTTCATCGCGGTGTCCTTATCCCCGTAGACTCCGCCGACGTGAAGAATGATCTTGTTTTCTTCGGCAACGCCGAGCGCTTCCATGAATCGCGCGTGCCATTCAAGGTCGGCAATCGCTTTTGCGACGACCGACAGATCCGGAGAATTGAGGACGGTATATTGACCCGGGTGCATGGACACTCGCATGTCGGACTTCCTGATCAGCTCGCCAATCCGCCGGAATTTTTCCTCGAAAATCGACGCCCAGTCCAGCGTATTCACCGGCGTTCCGGCGAACGGAAGGATATCCGAGCTGATGCGAAAAAGAAGAATATTGTGGGCGATATTGTAAGCGCATTGGTTATATAGCGCGTCGAGATTGTGCGCGATGATCTCCCGGAGTTTATCCCCGGTCGCGAATCTCCGGGTGCAGGTCCGAAGAGCGGTTCCCGGCACGCCGACGGTCACGCAGGCGTAACCGATCCGTCCCCTCGCCGTCGGTCTATCTGCGGTGCTTGCTGTCGCTCCCTCGTCCGTCCGGCTCCTCGGCACAATACACCCCTCCCGTCTTTTCTACGGCGTTCAGGTCATTGATTATCGGTAAATACGAAGCGCTCCAAGTTTTGGATCATTCCCATCCGGGAGGCCGTGGTATAGCCGCGTTTCCTGAGTTGTCGAAAAAGCGTGCGGATATAAAAAGCGTGCGTGATCACATAGCAATCCCTCCCGACCTCCTCGATCCGATCGATCGCCCGGTCCGCCCTCGCTCTGGTTTGCGCTTTTTGCTCCGGCTGATTCCCGTTCTTAAAATTCCACGCGATCCGCCCGAAAACATCCCAAACTAACGCCGGAAGGCGGATATTCACACTTGTAAACGGCACAAGCGGGACCTCGTTAAAAAGTTCGGAACAAATCATCGGCCGATCGCCGAACATCACCAAAGCGGTCTCCCGGCTCCTTCGAAGTTCACTGATGAAAACCGCATCGTCCGTTTCGACCCGCTCGATCCCCGACGGGTCGATCGGACTCTCGTTATAACCGCGGGATGCCTCGATCTGACCGGCCGGCCCGAAGCTTTTCGGAAAAACAAAATCAACGCGCGCGTGGCGAATGATCGTGATCCTCATGTGCGTAATTTCTCCCTGTCGGTCATTCGGGCCCGAGATCCGTTTTAATACTTCGGTCCGTGCAAATAATCGACGTGCTCACAGATCTCCTCGATGATCGGTATCTTCTTCTCGGCGAACAGTATCTTGTTCCGCTCGAAAAGGTTATTGCCCTTTGTATCGATCGAGACAATCAGCGGTCCGAACTCCTTGACACGCATCACCCACATCGCCTCCGGCATGCCCAAATCGAGCCACTTGACGTCCTCCACCTCTTCGACGCATCGTGCGGCCAAAACCGCACAGCCTCCGGGGAAAACCGCATGGACCGCAGGACCTTCTATGCAACCCTCTGTCGTCTTCGGCCCCATTCCGCCTTTTCCGATGATTAGCTTGACGCCGGACTTTTCGATAAATTCCTTCTCGTATTTTTCCATTCGCATACTCGTCGTCGGCCCGATGGATATGACCTCATATCTGTCCGGCACATCCTCGCGCCCGCGCATGATCGGACCCGCGTGAAAAATCGCGCCGCCGCGAAGATCGACCGGTAATTCCAGGCCTTGTTTAATCACCCTCTGATGAACATCGTCCCTTCCGGTGATCAGATGGCCGCTCAGATAAAAAACATCGCCGACGGATAACCCTTGCAGATCCCGATCCGAAATCGGCGTTTGCAGAATCTTCTTGCTCATATTTCGGCCCCCTTATGTGACAGCAGTTCATACGAAAGGTCACCGCGAATGCGGATCCATGCTCGGCGGTGCGCCCAACAGCCGGTCGACAAACCGACCGCGAGCGTCGCCGGGTGCCTTGCGGCCTGCTCGATATGAACGCCCATGACCGACATATTGCCCGTAAGACCGCCGGGACCGATCCCGATCCCATTGAGGCCTTCCTCGATTCGTCGTTCCAGATCCGCACCGATCGGATTCTCGTTTCTCGAACCGATCGGCCTCAGGAGTGCTTTCTTGGATAGCTTGGCGGCCACTTCGACCGAACCGGCGATCCCGATCCCGACAAGCAAAGGCGGACACGCATTGATGCCGTAGGTCGTGATCCGATCGAAAACGAAACGAACGATCCCCTCGTAACCCTCAAGCGGCATCAGAACCTCCGCGATACCCGGCAGACTGCATCCGCCGCCGGCCATATAAACACATAATTCCAGGACGTCACTGTCGGGGATCAATTCCGTTTCGATCCAGGGTATCCGGTGCCCGACATTATTTCCGGTGTTTTTCTCGTCGAAAACCTCGACGGCGTTATGACGAAGCGGAGCGCGCCGAGTTGCGAGAAGGACAGCATCACGCAAAATCTCGTTCAAATGATCGATCAGCGGGAAACGGGTTCCGACCCGGGCAAAATACTGAAGGACGCCG
>JAFGGR010000041.1 GCA_016930475.1 Clostridiales bacterium
GTGCGATGCGAAGCGAATGATCGGGCTTTTGATCAGTCAGGGAAGTCTTCAGGAGGTCCTTCGCAAAGCGCCCGCATTGATCGAGAGCGATGTCGTAAATTTTCAAACATTGGTTAAGGAAGTCTTTGGAGATCAATCGTTCAGTGTGGAGTTTTCTTATCGGATGAGAATCGCCGTGAAATAGTCGGATCACAAACACCGGCTTTTCGAGCATGGAAAAAGCCGGATCAAAGTCCGGCTTTTCTCGATTCCTCAACAATGAATTCCTATAGAAATTTCCGGATCATCTCTTCCCTTTTCATCGGCAAAAGATATGCGGGCGGAACGTCAAAAGCCGTCAGGCATCCATTCTTACCTTCTTGATTCAACCGGTGGGCCGCTCTCGCGTACGCGACCAGCACACCGGCGGTGAATTCAGGATTTGAGTCCAGCTTCAGCGAGTACTCGATTGCATGATGATTTTCATTCTCACATCCGGTATGTCCCGAACGGATCACAAATCCGCCGTGCGGCATCGCCGAGTGCTTCTCCTTGAGCTCATCCATTGAGATGAAATGAACGATCGTCTGATAACCGGCAAAATAATTGGGCATGGTGACGATGTCGTTCTTGATTCGATCCAAATCGGCACCCTCCTCAGCGACCACGAAGCACTCCCGGATATGTCTTTGAGTGGAGTCGGTCGAGAGTTTTCCGCCGTTTCTTGCACGATCGACGGTTTCTTCAATGGGCACCGTATATTGACGGGCATCCAGTACGGAATCGATCCTTCGGATCGCGTCCGAGTGCCCCTGACTGATCCCCTTGCCCCAGAAGGTGTAGGTCTCCCCTTCCGGCAGGATCGCCGCCGAATAGAGTCGATTGATCGAAAACATCCCGGGGTCCCATCCGACTGAAATAATCGCAACATGACCGGAAGACGCAGCCGCGTAGTCAACGGCCGTCAGATGCTCGTTGATCTTGGCGTGCGTATCGAAGCTGTCGACCACATTGAACCACCGCGCCGCCGTCGGCGTCTGTTCCGGAAGGTCAGAAGCACTTCCGCCACAAAGGATCATCACATCGAGCTTATCTTTGAATTGTTCGATATTTTCCAGTTTGAAAACATTCGTGGCAGAGTCAAGCGGTGAAATACTCTCCGGGCTCCTCCGCGTAAAAATCGCCGTAAGTGTCATATCCGGGTTCTGCTGAATTGATTTCTCCACTCCTCTTCCGAGGTTTCCGTATCCGATGATCCCGATTCTGATTTGCATTTGCAATCTTCTCCTATTCGCAATTCACTTTCAAAAAGGTCTTCAGCCAATTTTATACCAAAACTAACTCGCGCACAACATCATATGCAAGAATGCATTGTTATTCCTTCATATTCCACTTGATTCCCCCGTTCCGGTTTTCCCGTCAATAAGGCATGGGTTTCAGGTATAATCTGATTATATGCAATAAGCCGGTGATTATAAAGGTGACCATGAAGCCCCAAGACGAAAACACAGAAACGAAAAAACAATCCGTCTCCGCACGCATGCTCGTTGAGCAGGTATATCTGAGCGGGGATTTATCCTCGATCTCCTTCTCTTCAGTGAGCGGTTTAGAGGGAACTCGCCTCCATCAGAAGGTTTTCGGCGATATCAAAAAAAGCCGTGAAGGAGCCAAAGTCGAGACTGAAGTGTCTCTGACTGCGTCATTTATCCGCGAAGAGTTTACGCTGAGTATATCCGGACGTGCCGATTGTCTGATCACCGAAAATAACGATACCTCTGTCCCGGGACGAATGTCTCTGATCGAGGTGAAGGCTCATAATCGACAAAACGCTGTTTTCGAAGACCTATACCGACCGGTCCACCGTGCTCAACTTATCGTTTACGCGCATATGCTGATGGAATCCCATCCGGAAGTCGGGGGCCTCGAGATCATTCTCCGATACGTCTCGATCCAGACTCTGATCCCGCTCGAAAAGCCGGAGTGGATCACCCGCGCGCAAGCCGCCGAGTTTTTCGAAAAAACTTGTCGTTTGTACCAAGCCGTCGCGATTCGCGTTCTTGACGACCGGCAGAGGAGAAATGCGACGATTCGTTTGATGACCTTCCCGTACGGCGGGCTTCGCGACGGACAGAGAGCCCTGATGGAGCATGTTGTCGGATCGATCCGCTGTAAGCAAATTCTCTTTGCGGAAGCGCCGACGGGGATCGGTAAAACCATAGGCGTACTTTTCCCGTCTCTGAAATGCCTGGCGCGAGGATTTTCGGACAAAATCTTTTATCTGACGGCAAAGATATCCACCCGGGACATCGCCCGTAAAACTCTTAATGATTTGCGGGAAAACGGCCTTTTCGCCCGTTCGATCCTCTTGTCCTCCAAGGAATTGATGTGCCCGCACAAAGATCTGTACTGCGAGCCGAGAGTCTGCCCTTGCGCGATCGGTTATTACGACCGGCTTAAGGGGGCCTTAAACGAGCTTTTTGACGTTCAGGACATCTCTCCCTCCGTCATTCTGGAGACGGCTTCTAAGCATTGCTTATGCCCCTTTGAGTTGTCCCTTGATATCTCTATCTTCTGTGATGTCATTATCGCCGACTACAACCATGCCTTTCACCCGAGGATCCGTTTGGAGCGATTCTTTAACGATCCGACCCAGTCACATATTCTCTTGAACGACGAAGCGCACAATATGGTCGATCGTTCGCGGGACATGTTCTCCGCGCAACTCAATTACGAGACCTTCCGCTCCTTTACTGCCGTTTCACGCGGATTGATGCCGGAGATCGATGGCTTGTCGGACTCGATCGACCGTTATTTTCTAACGGCTTACGATTCCGTTATAAAGGGCGATAAGGTTTTTGACCGTATTGAGCGTGATTATTCCGATGAGCGCGTATATATAGCGGAAGATTTTCGATCCGTTAAATTGATCCCGAAGACTTTATACGGCGGACTTTGGCGTATCTGTTATCGTCTGTCTTTCGTACTGGATTCCATTCCGGTCGGCCCGATTCGCAAAGCGATCCTGGAGTTCTTTTTTGAAGCTCGGTTTTTTCTGACTATCATTGAGCAGTATTTTGATGATTCTTACATCTATACGTTACGTGTCGAGCGTCATGCCGAATCTTCTCCGCAAAAACCGCCGTCGATGGTGTTCTCTTTATCCTGTCTGGATGCTTCCGGTTTCATTTCTTCTCAAATCCGGGACCGCCACCCCTGTGTGTTTTTCTCCGCAACGCTCTCCCCTCCCGTTTACTATCGTACGATGTTGGTTGGATCCGACCTCTCGGTGGTCGACGAGATCGCGATCGACAGTCCTTTCCCGCCCGAAAACCTTTCGGTTCGTTTTCACACCGAAATACGCACCGTTTATAAAGAACGGTTCTCGACGATCGATGCCGTTGTCGAATGCATAAACGGCTATGTTTCAAAAGCATGCGGGAACTTTCTCGCCTATTTCCCGTCTTTTCAATACATGAACATGGTATATGGTCGTTACTGTGAGAAACACTCTAAGGACGACGGGACAGAAATCATCATCCAAGGTCGAGAGATGAGCGCTTCGGATAAAGACCGTTTTCTTGAGCGTTTTGATCGGTACGGAGACCGTACTCTTCTGGGGTTCGCGGTCTTGGGCGGGCATTTCGGAGAAGGGATCGATTTGGTCGGCGAGCGCCTTTCCGGAGTTTTTGTGGTGGGGGTCGGCATTCCGCAGATCTCTCCGGAACGAGAGATATTGCGACAATATTTCCAGGAGAAATTCGGCGACGGATACTCGTTCGCATATCGATTCCCGGGCTGGGAAAAGGTTCTTCAAGCCTCAGGAAGAGTGATCAGAGATGAGACGGATCAAGGGTTTGTCGTCCTGATCGATCACCGATATGCAACTCCGGAATATCGGACGTTGTACCCGAAGCATTGGCAGACAGATCTGCCGAGGATTACAAATGATGATCCGCCTGACGACAGCACATTTTAAATTTTCAGGAAATCTTCGGACGATGCGAGCAGGTCCATCTTGCAGTATTTCTTTTCGAGGTGCTCGCATAAATATCTGCGTGTCAGATCAACCATTTCATCCAAAATCTCGTCGTTTACCGTAAAGGAGAAAAGTCGGGTGTTCTCGGAACTTTGGATATAACGGAGCGCTTCTACGGTTCCGCGCGAAACAACACGATAGTCTCCGGATGAAGAAAGACATCCCGGACGAAGGCAATAGAGGCGGCATCCGCTCATCGAGAACGCATATCTCTCATCGGCGTCGGCTCTCCCGCACGAACATCCGGACAAATCGGCTGAATACCCTGCCAGATCCATCATTTTCCATTCAAAAGCGGAAACCACAAGAGTTGGTTTCCGCTTCGATCCGGACAATGCGTGAAGTGCACATACCGCATATGGATATACGGCGGAGGAAATTTCTTGTGAAACACAGAGGTCCGAGGCGATCTCCAAAATATGAGCGGCGCATGTAAGGCGCTCGATGTCCTCGTAAAGGCCTCTAAACGGCTCTGTAAGCTCAGATTCCGATAAGTAATAGAAACCCCTGGAAAAGTTCAGATTAAAGTCAGAAAGCGTTCCCGGCTGCGCTGAGAGGGCATGTCTGCTTCCGAGTTTGCCCGCGCCAGGGGCACAAGCAAGAAGAACCCCTTGGTCGGAAGTAAGGATCCGAATCAGGCGGTCCTGTTCTTTGTGTTGTTTTGCGGAAATTACCAATCCGCGGACCTTAAGGCTTGCCACTGATATCTCCCGGTTTATAACCCAACTCGTTCAAATGGGATTCGGCATTCTTCCAGTCTGTTCGAACCTTGACATGAAGTTCCAGATAAACCTTACAACCGGTCATGCTCTCAATGTTCCTTCGCGCCGCCGTGCCGATCCGCTTGATCATTTGGCCGTTCTTGCCGAGGATGATCGACTTGTGTGACTTGCGTTCACAGATGATCGACGCATAGATCTTAACCATTTCACGTTCGGAGTCATCCGCCGAAGCTGCGCCGATCTCTTCGAACTGATCAATCAGAACGGCGGTCCCGTGCGGAACCTCCTGGTCGGTATAGTGAAGAATCTGTTCGCGGATCAACTCGGCCGAAAGAGATCGCTCCGATTGATCGGTATAATCCTCTTCCGGATAATAACGCGGTCCGGGGGGAAGCA
>JAFGGR010000042.1 GCA_016930475.1 Clostridiales bacterium
GAGAAACCTCCCATTATTCGGGCCCTTTGAGGATTAGTCGTGAATGATTCTCTCTTAACATTTTTGACACATTAATTTTACAAAAACGACCGTACATCACTATAGTATTTAATATTTATAACGAGCATAATCTAGTTAAGGCTAAGACTTATGAAAGGGGCGATCAAGATGGCAAGAATCGAAAGGGTCGTTGAAAAAATTGAAAAACTTGGAAAGAAGCAGAATCTTGGCGCTCTGGTCAAGATGAAGGATGATCCGGACGATGAGGTTAGGGTTGCTGTTGCTCAAGCCCTCGGACAGATCAAGACGTATGACGCAGGAATGCAGCTTATTCCTCTTCTGAGGGACAGTGCATCGACCGTCAGAGCCGCAGCGGCGGAAGCGGTCGGAGAGATCAATGCAAAGCATTGCGAAGAATACGTCAAGAAGCTTGCGTATGCAGACTCGGATCCGTCAGTGCGCCAGACCGCAAGAGAAGCGTTGGATAAGATTCGTACCCGCGTAATTTGACGGTTATCCTATCAAAAATAGACCGGCTTATTCGATAATTAAGCCGGTCTTTTCATTTGCTCCGGTCAATCCGGATTAATCCTTCTTCGTTACGACTTCTCCCTGCTTCTTATAAATGCTGTTTGCGGGGACAAAACCGCGAACCATCGATAGCGGATAGACATTCGAATGTCTTCCGACGATCGTGGCGGGATTCAGTACACTGTTGCATCCGACCTCGACGTAATCACCCAGAATCGCGCCGAACTTCTTCATTCCGGTCGGTACCGTTTCATCTCCGAAACGAAAGATCGTAAGAGTATGATCCGACTTCACGTTCGAGGTGATAGCACCCGCACCCATATGTGCTTTATAGCCGAGAACGGAGTCTCCGACATAATTGTAATGCGGAACCTGTACCCCGTCGAAAAGGATGACGTTCTTGAGTTCGGTCGAGTTTCCGACCACCGCATTCTTCCCGACGATCGCACTTCCACGGATAAAAGCGCAATGGCGCACTTCCGCTCCGTGATCGATGATACACGGACCCGCAATATATGCGCTGTCGAAAACCTTCGCGCTCTTGGAGATCCAAATATCCTCGCCGCGCATATCGTACTCATCCGGGTTTAAGGAACTGCCCAGACGACGAATGAACCGGGTAATGTCCGGGAGCACCTCCCAAACATTTTGCCTACCCTCAAATATTTCGGATGCGATCGTCTTTTCGAGATCTAACAGGTCAGATATTTGTATGCCGGTAACCATAAGCATTCCTCCGATATTATAGATACACTGTATTTTATCAATTTCTCCTCGTGTTGTCTTTATAAAATTTCTTGTCCGGGTAAAAGTAAGCGTGTATATTTAAATTATTGACGAGCAATCCGATGCTTGAGGAGGATCCATGGATATTACAAATTTTTGCATAAAGAACGGTAAGAATTTCAAACTGGACTCGATCGCGTGTGACGACTCGCTTGAATATTCAAAAAAAGACCGGGCAAAGGTCGAAGCGATGCTTGCGGACAACACGGTAAAGTCAGCCGAACTCCAGGATAAATTGTACGCGCAAAATAAGTACAGTGTTCTGATGATCCTTCAGGCAACAGATGCCGCGGGCAAGGACGGAACCATAAAGCACGTGACCAGCGGACTGAATCCTCAGGGTTGCCACGTGAGAAGTTTCAAGGCTCCTTCTTCCGAAGAACTGGATCATGATTATCTTTGGCGCGTCAATCGCCAACTTCCTCAGCGGGGGACCATCGGGATCTTCAATCGATCCCATTATGAAGAGGTCCTTGTAGCAAAGGTCCACGATCTTCCTTCCAAACAACAATTACCGGATGAGATCCTTAAGGACGACATTTGGAAAAAGCGATACCGCCAGATCGTCGATTATGAGAAATATTTGTACGAGAACGGCATCGTGATCATTAAGATCTACTTGCACCTCTCGAAGGACGAGCAGAAAAAACGAATACTTTCAAGGATCGACGACCCCGCCAAGAACTGGAAATTCTGCGCCGGAGACTTAGATGAGCGCAAGCATTGGGAAGATTACCGGAAGGCTTTCGAGGAAATGATCCGGAACACGGCTACCGATCATGCCCCTTGGTATGTTGTTCCGGCCGACCGCAAATGGTTCGCTCGAACGGTCGTCAGCGAGATCCTTTTGAAAACGCTCGAGAAAATCGATCCTCAATATCCGTCCCTGCCCGAGGATCAGCAGAAACTGCTCTCCCATTACCGCGAGATCCTGGAAGCGGATTGATGTTCATATTCGACCCCGACCGATCGAAAAGCACCGCGCGATAGCGAAGGACCGACAAAGGTCCGCTCCACATCGGTGCTTAAATCGCCTGCGGCTACTCGACCGTGACGCTTTTGGCCAGGTTTCTGGGTTTATCGACGTCACAGCCCTTGTTGACGGCCATATAATAAGCGAATAGTTGACAGGGCGTCACGGCAAGCATCGGAGCCAAAAGCGGATCGATGACGGGAATCGTGAAGGTCTCGTCACAGGAGCGGATCGCGTTCTGCTTATCCTCCATCGTGATGCCCAGCACGACGGCTCCTCTCGCCTTGACCTCGGATATGTTGGAGATCATCTTCTCCATCAATCGGTCTTGAGTCAGCGAGCATACTACAAGAGTGCCCTTTTCGATCAAGGCGATAGTACCGTGCTTCAGTTCCCCGCCCGGGTAGGCTTCGGAGTGGATATACGAAATTTCTTTGAGTTTCAACGAGGCTTCCATGGACAAGAAGTAATCCAGCCCTCTTCCGATGAAGAAAATACTCTTCGCATTAAAGTGTTCCGACGCAAACTTCTGGATCTCGGATTGCTTTTCGAGCATTTGTGAGATCATGTCCGGAATTCGGATCATTTCACGAATATAATACTCGTACTCGGTCGTTGTGATCGTGCCGATCAGGTTTGCCATCTCAAACGCCACCAGATAGATACAGGACAATTGGGTGAGATAGGCCTTGGTCGAAGCGACCGAAATTTCGGGGCCGGCAGCGGTATAAAGGACATAGTCCGATTCACGTGCGATTGAACTCCCTACAACGTTGACGATCGAAATCGTCAGCGCACCGCGCCTTTTGGCCTCGCGCATCGCCGCCAGGGTGTCGATCGTCTCTCCGGACTGACTGATGATGATCACGATCGAATCCTCGGTTATGATCGGATCCTTATAGCGGAACTCCGAGGCGACGTCGACTTCAACGGGGATGCGGCAAAGTTTTTCAACGATGTTCTTTCCGACACAGCCGGCGTGGTATGCCGTGCCGCAGGCAACAAAGTGAATACGCGGTGCCCGGAGGATCTTTTCGCGATCAAGCGGAAATCCGTCGAGAACGATCCGGTTCGCGCGAATTCTGGAAGAAATCGTCGCTTTGACGGCGGTCGGCTCCTCAAAGATCTCCTTCATCATGAAATGCTCGAAGCCGCCCTTTTCGGCTGCTTCCGCATCCCAGTCCACGCGAAAAGAATCACGCTCGACTACCTGCCCGTGTACGGTGAACAAATGCACAGAATCTTTTCGGATGATGGCGATTTCGTTGTCCTCAACGATCAGGACATCTCGGGTATACTCGATCAGAGCCGGGATGTCCGAAGCGACATAATTTGCGTCACTGCCGTAACCGATGATCAACGGATTATCTTTTTTAGCCGCGATCAGGAGGTCCGGATGCTCCGTACAAAGGACAACCAGAGCATATGAACCCTCAATTTCCAGAAGGGCGGCCTGAACCGCGCTGAAGATATCAGCGTTGCAATTGGTCAGGTAATGATACTCGATCAGGTGCGCCACCACCTCGGAATCGGTCTCGGATACAAAATGCGCGCCCCGTTCGACCAGAAACGTTTTGAGTTCTAAATGATTTTCAATGATCCCGTTGTGGATCACGCAAACGTGTCGTTGGTCCGAGAGGTGGGGATGTGCGTTCTCGTCGCTCGGAGCCCCGTGGGTCGCCCAACGGGTATGGCCCATACCGAGGCATATCCTGCCTTCCTGAGCGTGCTCGGGAGACGTATTGTAACCGAGCTCCTGTAGCGTCTCGTCAAGGATCTTGATCCTGCCCTTTTTTTTGATGACCCGTAACCGGTCGTTTTCGAGGAAAGTAACACCCGCGGAATCATAACCCCTGTATTCAAGTTTTTGCAATCCGCGAATTAGGATCGGTATGGCGTCATGAACGCCGACATAACCAACAATTCCACACATAAAGCCTCCGGAATCTCCGGATCGAGGCCTGTAAAATGACGGTGCTAAAACGGTGGCACCCTCAAAAGCACTTCATCTGTTTATCGCTAAACGATAAAATTCTTCTGAATGATCGCCACTAAGTCTCTTGCCATCAGAGAAATTTCTTCCTCGTTCTCGCCCTCGATCATGACTCGAATGATCGGCTCCGTGCCGGATGCGCGAACTAGGATCCGACCCTTGCCGTTTAATTGTGACTCGTATTTCTCGATCGTAGATTTGAGTAAATCAAATTCCATGACCTTTGCCTTGTCCTCGTTCTTCACCTTTGCAGAAAGAAGGACCTGAGGCAAGATGTGTATAATTTCTGAAGCCTCCACAAGGCTCTGTCCCCTGCGGTACAAAGCCTTAAGCAATGCAAGGGCAGTCAGGATACCGTCACCCGTCGTTGCGTGATCCAGTAAAATGACATGACCGGACTGTTCTCCTCCGATGTTATATCCCTTTTCCAGCATCTTTTCAAGTACGTAACGATCGCCAACCTTGGTTTTTTCAAGAACAATCCCGTTCTCATTCGCCATGATATCCAACCCTAGATTGCTCATTACCGTTACAACGATCGTATCGTATTTCAGTTCGCCGTTCTCTTTCATATCCATAGCGATGATGGACATGATCGCATCGCCGTCGACCAGATTTCCGGAACCGTCGATCGCCAGAAAACGGTCAGCGTCGCCATCAAAGGCGAGACCGATGTCACATTTCTCCGTGACCACCAGCTGGGATAACACCTCCAGATGGGTGGATCCGCAGTTCTTATTGATGTTCAGTCCGTTCGGTTGATTTCCGATCGCGATAACGGTAGCGCCCAAGTCCTCGAAAAGCGACGGTGCAATTTCACTGGCCGCTCCGTTTGCGCAGTCGATCGCGATCCTCATTCCGGTCAGATCGACGCTCATCCTCCGCTTCAGATGTTCGATATACTGGTGTCCGGATTCCGGACGCTTAACGGCGGTCCCGACCTCTTCTCCGACCGGACGGCTTTGGGAATAGATATCGTATTCATTAACGGTTCTCTCGATCTCGTCTTCGATCTCGTCCGAGAGCTTGAATCCGTTGCCGGAGAAAAATTTAATGCCGTTATATTCAAACGAGTTGTGTGAGGCGGAAATCATAACGCCCGCATCGTATTTATATTTGCTGGCAAGATAAGCGATACCGGGAGTCGGCAGAACACCGCACAAGAGAACATCGGCACCGGCCGAGCATATCCCGGCGGCCAGAGCCGCCTCAAGCATCGGGCAGGATATACGAGTGTCCATTCCGATCAGTATGGTGGGCTTCTTATCCGTATTCACCGCAAGAACCTTCGCTCCGGCATAACCGAGCCGGTATGCCAGATCCGGTGTCAGCTCACGATTCGCTATTCCACGAACTCCGTCTGTTCCAAATAAACGCGCCATGTTCTTGCCTCCAGTAAACCTTATTCTCCGGCAGTGAACACATAGACAGCAATGTTCTCCGGATTTTTAAACTCCACGCGGTAGTATACATTTTTTTGAGAGGTTATTTCAATAGGCAAAGTGTTATATCCTTCGCCCTGAATCTGTGAAAAATCGATATATGCACCAATATCGGTATCCTCAAGATCTTCGATCACCCCTTTGCGGCCGACGACGATGATACTGACACTTTGAACGGGATAAGCAGTTTCCAGTCCCATGGACTCGAGGATATCCTCGGATCGGAATTGAAGGGGAACCGTGATCGCTTTCTCGACGACCGGATTATTGTTGATTTGAATATACATCCAGAGACTGAGTGAAATTAAAAATGAAGCCAGAATGTACATGATCCTTCTGAGAATTTCTTTACTGACACGGGCATGCGAACGCTTAGGAGCAACCTGCCAATCGGAAGATCCCTTCTTGGAATTCTTGTCTTGCTTGTCGATCGGGCACTCTGCGTTAACAGCGGAAACCGCAACGATCTCTCCGTCCACCAGATCCGAGCCCTTGGTTTTGATCATCTCGTCAACATTACCGGCCTGCATTTGAGCAGAGACGACGCCGGGCCTGACAAAAGGATTTGCGAGCCTTCTTCCCTTTCGTTTGGATCGTCCGGGTGCCTGTGCGATCCCGAAAATGAAGAGCAGGTTTCTCTTGAGTTCTTCCCCTCCGCGCATTTCGTATAGACAGCCGTCCATTGCCAGAGAAATCTTACCTCTTTCCTCGGAAACGGCAACGGCGATCGCGTCGCCCATTTCACTGGCTCCGACCGCCGCGCGATGACGGGTGCCGAAGCTCACCTTGGTGTGGACCGATTCGGAGAGCGGCACATGACAACGAGCGGCGATGATTCGGTTATTGCGGATCAGGATCGCACCGTCATGAAGGGGTGAACCTTTGTAGAAGATGGATTCCATCATATCCTTGGTCACCGACGAATCAAGGTGAACAACATTTTCCTGTTCCAATAATTCCCCGAGTTTGGAATTCCTCTCGACGATGATCAGGGCTCCGGTATACGACTTTGCCATCGCGGAGCACGCGCCCACGATATTGTCGATCATCGCGGCAACGTTGCCCGCCTCCTCTTGATATTCCGGAGAAAGGGCATTCGAAAAGGTGGAAAACGACTTGAGTCCGACCGTTTCCAAGGCTTTTCGCAGTTCGGGTTGAAAAATGACCACGAATGCGATCGCGACGACATAAAGAATGTTATCGAATAGAAAGCCGACCATCTCAAGTCCAAGAAGACTGCATACCATTGTAAAGAGAATGATCAAAAATAACCCTTGCAAGAGTTGCCAGGCTCTTGTTTTACGGAGAAGCTTCAGGAGTTGATATACAACAAAAGTGATCAGAAGGATATCAAAGACATATCGAACAATATCTACCGGCCCACCGAAAAAGAGGTAGCCGCTATCCAATCCTGCGAATATTTCGCGGACAAAATCGATGATTTGCTCGATCAGGCCTTTGTTCAAAACGAATCTCCTCCTTCTTACCGCAAATAATTATAACATATAAGCGATAAGGCTTATCGATCTTCTCGAAAATAGGAGTGGCCGATTTCAGCGGGGCCGCTCCATGCCCTTTTTCGAGCGGAAGCGATCACAAGCACAATGATCGTCAAAAGAAACGGAAACATCGACATGATGTACTGGTTAAATATCGGCATCGCAGAAAGGTCCGGATTCAGCTGAACATAGTACCCCAGAATCGACAGTGCACCGAAGACAAACGACCCGGCGATCGCCTTGATCGGGTGCCAGCGAACAAAAATAACCAGCGCGACCACGAGCCATCCTTGTCCCGCGGTCATGCTGTCCGTCCAGGATCCCTGCTGAACCAAGGGCAGGTACAATCCGCCGAGCCCGCAAAGCATCCCTCCCAAAACGATATACATATACTTGATTCGAGTCACCTTGATCCCCGACGCATCAGCCGCTGCCGTGTTTTCGCCGGTCAACCGAAGAGCAAGTCCTTCGCGCGTTCTGAAAAGAAAAACAGCCAGAATAAAGGCGAGCAAAATAGCGGAATAAACGAAGAGATCATGAGACAGGAAGGCTCGATTGATATACTTCAGAAAGTCGTTTGAAGGATGATCGATATGAAACGGCTGATAGAGAAAATAGGCTCGAATCGCTTCCGGCGTAGTCGTTCCGGCGACCTTACTGCCGACGGAATTGGCTAATCCGGCTCCGAACATCGTCAGTGCCAAGCCGGTCACGTTCTGGTTGACGCGAAGGGTAACGGTCAAAAAACCGTACATCAAAGCACCGAGACCCGATCCCAAGCAAGCCGCCAAAAAAGTAATGAGAAGCGAATTGGTTTGAACCGCGGCATAGTATCCGAAAGATCCGCCCAAAAGCATCATTCCCTCGACACCGAGGTTTAAGTGTCCCGCCCGTTCGGTCAGGAGCTCGCCCAACGTTCCCAGCAAGAGGATGACCGAAAAGGAGATCGCGGACGCGATGAATTCGGGACGGGTCAATATCGCGATCATGTTTCCCCCTCCTTCCCCTCGGACCCGAGCGTCGCCGGAGGGTCTCCGGAGCACACCGGTTTGTCCTCAACAAGGATCTGTTGCTTCACCGGTTTTCTTCGATCGTAAATCAGTCGATACCGGAGAAAAAACTCGGAGCCCAAAAAGGACATCAGCATCAATCCCTTAATGATTTCCGCGACCGCGGCGGGGACACCCAGTCTCAACTGGATGGTTTGAGCCCCCTGCTCGAGTGCCGCGAAAAGAAAAGAAACCACCAAAATAATCGGAGCGGACAAATTCGCCAGCCAGGCGATCACGATCGCCGTGAAGCCTGCACCGCCCGCCAGACTTTCGGTTAAAGTAAAGGTCTCTCCGGCAAGCTTTGCCGCTCCGGCCAGGCCGACGATACCACCGGACAAGAGAACACCGCCGAGCATGATTTTTTTGACGTTCATTCCGGCATAGTTTGCGGTCGGTTCGCTTTCTCCGACCACTCGGATCTCGTATCCGGGCTTCGTCTTGTTGACGAGAATAAATACGACCACCGTTAACACCACAGGGATCAAAACACCGACGCTCACGCCCATCACCCGGGGAAGAAAGGCTTGAGTCTGAATGCTCTTGATTCCCGGAAATCCGCTTCTGCCCGGGTCTTTCCAAAGGTTGTAATAAAGATACTTCACAAATTCGATCGCCAAATAGTTCATCATCAGAGTAAAAAGAGTTTCGTTGGTGCGCAGGTGAATACGAAAGATACCCGGAATCATCGCCCAGACAGCGCCTCCGATAAAACCCGCGATCAACATCGTCGGGATCAGGATCCATCCGGATGTATTCGGGCCGGTGACCATCGAAATAAACATCGCGGCCGTCGCACCCATCAACAACTGGCCTTCGCCGCCGATATTCCAGAATTTCATTCGAAAAGCGACGGAAAGACCCAGGGCGGTGGTTGCCAGCGGGATCGCAAACGTGAGCGTATTGCGAAACGCATTGGCAGTTCCGAACGCTCCCGACAATAGAGTTGTCATCGACTTAAATGGATTATGCCCGAGAACTCCGATAAATAACATCGACAAGCCCATCCCGACGATAAAACCGAGGATACGAAACAGGAAGGAATCGGAAAGAGAGGATTTTTCGCGTTTAGCGATTCGAAACATAATCCACCCCCGATCTTAAGACCTCCAGTTTCGTCCCGGACATCATCTGCCCGAGCTCGATCTTAGTCGTGTTCCTTGCGTCGACGATCCCCATGTTCTCGCCTTGACAAAGGACCAAGATCCGGTCACAAAGAGCCATCAGTACATCGAGATCCTCCCCGATATACAAGACAGAGACATTCCGTGCCTTTTGCTCGTTCAGAAGTCGATAGATCGTATAGGACGACTGAATATCCAATCCGCGGACGGCATAGGCGGCGATCATCAGTTTGGGCTTCAGATGGATCTCCCGACCGAGGATGACTTTTTGTATATTACCCCCGGAAAGAAGACGCACCGGGTGAGAGATACTCGGTGTAAGAATGTCCAGTTCTTCAACGATTTGCTCGGACTTGCTCCGCGCCGCATCCGAATGAATGAATATGCCTTTCTGAAAAGCGTATTCCTTTAGGAGAACGTTTTCGACCATCCCCATGGAAGCGACCAGTCCCATGCCCAGACGGTCCTCGGGGATGAAACACATTGAAACACCTTTTGCCGAAATGCTGCGTGGCGAAAGCCCCGTAATGCTTTCTCCGTCAACGGCGATCGCTCCACCGTCAGGACGGATGATCCCCGCGATGACTTCGCAGAGTTCCTTCTGCCCTCCTCCGGCCAGTCCGGCAACACCCAGTATTTCTCCGTAGAATGTCGAAAAGGAAACTCCCGAAAGCTTGCGGACACCCTTCTCGTCCAAATAGGACAGAGAATCGACCCGCAAACATTCCTCATGCTCCGGATTCGGATCCGGCCTGGCGATTTCCAACTCGACCTTGTGACCGACCATCCGCTCAACAAGATCGTATGTATCTACTTCGGAAACAACAAGCGTATCCACGCTTCGTCCTTTTCGAAGGACTGTGACGCGATCGCAGAGTTCCATGATCTCGCCGAGTTTATGGCTGATAAAAACAACAGAACAGCCCCGGTCGCGCATATTGCGAAGAACACCGAAAAGTCTCTTGGTTTCCTGCGGAGTCAGGACCGCAGTCGGCTCGTCCAGGACCAATATCTTGGCCCCCCGGATCAGGACTTTGATGATCTCGACCGATTGCTTCTCGCTGACCGACAATTGCGACGCCGGTTTGTCCGGATCAAATTCGACGTGAAAGCGGGAGGCGAACCGACGGACCAAGTCGCTTTTCCAATTTTTCCGATAACCGGACGATCGAATCGGCGCAGCAGTCTTATCTTCATGCCCATCGGAATCGGCCGCTTGCCTGACGCTACGTATTGCATCCGCGATTTGCGTCCGACTCAGACCGGCCATGATGTTATCCGTCGCGGTCAGAGACTCCGCCAATTTGAAGTGCTGATAAACCATTCCGATCCCGCAGCGTATCGCATCACCCGGAGAATGGAAAAACCTCTGTTTCCCGAATACCTCCAAAGAACCGCAATCGGGCCGATAAACACCGGATAAAACATTCATCAGTGTGCTTTTTCCGGAGCCGTTCTCACCGAGAAGCGCATGAATTTCACCCTGCCGAACCATGAAATCGATTTGTTCGTTGGCGCATACCGAGCCGAAGGATTTGGATATCCCCCGCATCGAAAATGCCAACGCCCCGTATTGATCGCTCGGAAGAGTCATCAGTCGCTTCTCCGATCTTTTGTCTTCATTATTTCACGGCATCCGGGGCTTTCACCCCGGATGCCGTGGAAAATATCGATTAATCAGAATCTATTCAGGAGTCGATCGTTCCGATCACACCTTGAACAAACCACATCATGCCCATCTGGTCCTCATAAGAAAGGCTGGTACCCTCTTCAACCTTCAAATTACCGTCCTGGTCATAAATCGGTCCGGCAAACACAAATGCATTACCCTGCTCGGTGACCGTCGATCTGGCCGCTTCAACGGCCGCTTTGGCCTCATCACTGACAAGCGGCGAAAGGGCATCTAACTTCGCTACGCCTTCCTTCATTCCGCCCCAATAATTCTCGACCTTCCATTTTCCGTCAAGGACCTGCTGGATCTTGTAGGTGTAATAAACTCCCCATCCCCAGAGCGGAGCCGTCAAATATGCGTCCGGAGCTCCCGAGTAGGTCAAATCATAACCGACAGCGTACGCGCCGGCCGCTTCAGCGGCTTCGATCGCAGCGGGAGAATCCTGATGCTGAGCCATAACATCGACGCCTTCCGCAAGGAGAGCCTCGGCGGAAGCCTTTTCGACAGCCATGTCAAACCATGTGTTTGTCCAGACCACCTGAACGGTCGCATCCGGATTGACTGATTGCGCACCCAACGTATATGCGTTGATTCCGCGGATGACCTCGGGGATCGGGAAAGCGGCGACGTATCCGAGTTTGTTGTTCTCGGTCATCAGGCCGGCAAC
>JAFGGR010000043.1 GCA_016930475.1 Clostridiales bacterium
CTGATCGAGATCGTCAGCGAGCCGGATTTTCGAAGCGCGGAAGAGGTCGTCGACTATTTGGAGCGCCTGAAGACGACACTTCAGTACATCGGTGTATCGGACTGCAAGATGCAGGAAGGATCGATGCGTGCGGACATTAACCTGTCGGTGCGACCGGCCGGAGAAACAAAGTTGGGCACGCGGACCGAGATGAAAAACATGGCGTCCATAAAGGCGATCTCGCGAGCGATCGAGGCGGAGTCCAAGCGTCAGATCGAACGTATAGAGGCGGGCAAGACAATAAGACAACAAACCCGTCGCTGGGACGACGATAAAGGCGTTTCCTACTCGATGCGCAGTAAAGAAGACGCACATGACTACAAATATTTTCCGGAGCCGGATCTGCTTCCGCTTCACGTCAGCCGGGAAATGATCGACGAAATCGCCCGCGAGATCCCGGAGCTTCGCGAGACGCGTAAAGAACGGTATATCAGAGAACTCGGACTTCCGGAATACGATGCGGACATCCTGACCGGTTCGTATCCGCTCGTCCGCATTTTCGAGCGCACCGCAGAAATTTGCGGTAATCCCAAAGAAGCATCGAACTGGATAATGACGGATCTGCTCAAACTTTTGAAAGAGGCGCAGTGCGAGCCGGAGGACATAGACTTTTCGGAAGACGCGCTCGGCACGATCATCGCGATGGTCGCAAAGGGCACCATCAATCGATCGGTCGGCCGGAAGGTCTTGTCCGAAGTGTTTGCCGAGAATGTCGATCCGGCGGGATATATCGAAAAGCACGGCCTGGCAATGGTGGCGGACAGAGGCGTTATCGAGGAAGCGGTTGCGCGCGTCATCGATGAAAACACCAAGGCGGTCGACGATCATCTTGCGGGCAACCCCAAAAGCGTCCAATTTCTGATCGGACAATCGATGAAGCTTCTGCGCGGGAAGGCCGATCCGAATGTCGTCCGGACGGTGCTTTTCGAACTGCTCGAAAAGCGCCGATAAGTCGACGCGGCGACCACGAAGCGGGAATCAATCGCAGTCGTATGCGGTGCCTGCGGGGTGCGCGCTCACTTCCTCGGGAAACGCCCGTTCTTGTGGAAGGACCCAAAATCTGATATATTCTCATCTATGAGGAGTGAGTGCAAAACGATTTGTACTCCATAATTCTGTAAAAGAAGCGATACGGAAGAGATCGCGGACCGGGACTTTACCCAAGAAAGGACAGGAGATACTGTGCCCGACGACGATATAGGCCGAATTATTATCAACCTGCTTATCGTATTTGTTTTTGTTTTAGTTAACGCATTTTTTTCCGCAACGGAAATTGCCGTAATCTCCCTCAATGATAACAAGATCAAGAGAATGGCCGAGGAGGGACACAAGGGAGCCAAGCGCGTCATGCGCTTTATCGATAATCCGGGCTCTTTTTTGGCGACCATACAGGTCGGCGTGACCTTTGCCGGTTTTCTGTCGTCCGCCTTTGCCGCGGATAAATTTACGGATCTGCTGTACGGCGCGATCGACCCGGCCGGCAAGTTCGAATCGTTTTTACGCCCGACCAGCATGGTCGTGATCACACTCATCCTTTCGTACTTCTCCCTCGTCCTCGGGGAACTGGTTCCCAAACGCGTCGCACAACGATATCCCGACAAGGTTTCTTTTTTGTCCGCCTCCGTAGTCAGAGGATTCGGCTTGATCATGAAGCCTTTTGTCAAACTCCTGACGCTTTCGACCAACGCGGTCTTGCGAGTGATGGGGATCGACCCGCACGCCAACAACCGCAACGTCACGGAAGAAGAGATCCGGATGATGGTCGATGTCGGCAGTGAATCCGGTTCGATCGAAGACGATGAGAAGCTCATGATCAAGAACGTATTTGAGTTTAACGATAAGGAAGCATCCGAAATCATGACGCACCGGAGAAAAATCGTCTCTCTTCCGATTGACGCGGACATCGAAGAAGTGATGAAAATCGCGACCGAGGAACGTTTTACAAGAATTCCCGTGTACCGCGAAAACATAGATGATATCGTCGGCATTTTGCACATCAAGGATTTGCTGGCATACTCCTCCTGCCCCGACAAAAGAGGCGATTTTTCATTGCAAGAGCTGATTCGTCGCCCGTTGGTCGCTCATGAAAACAAGAAGATCTCCTCGCTTTTCCGCGAGATGAAAAAGGGTGGTCTGCAGATGGCGGTCATCGTCGACGAGTATGGCGGAACCATGGGCATTGCCACGATCGAAGACGTAATCGAGGAAATCGTCGGCAACATCACGGATGAATTTGACAAAGAAGAGCAAGAACTTGTGCTTCTGCCGGACGGTGACTACATGGTCCTCGGAGACATGACGTTAAACGACTTGGAAAATGCCGTGGGAATTGATTTGCCGGATGAGGACTATGATACGATTGCCGGTTTGGCGATCCAGCTTCTCGACCGCATTCCGAACAAAGGGGAAAACCCGGAGGTTCAGTATAAGAATATAATAATCCGAGTCGAGCAGGTTCAGGACAAATGGATCTCCAAATTGCGACTGCATATTCTGCCCGAGGAAGAAGAAATAAGAGAAGAGGACAACGATGAGGAATGACATCTGTGATTTGGCTGAGGAAAAACCGTTAAAGTACGATGCGGTCCTTTACGATTTTGACGGGACGCTCGTCGATACGATCCCGCTGATCGTCAAGTGTTTCCATATCGCGTTTGAAGAAGTTCTTGGAGAGCGCAAAGACGAAAAAGAGATCCTTTCGACCATCGGGCTTCCTCTTTGGACCGCTTTTCGAGACTATGACGAGGACACGCAGAAGAAATTACACGATGCGTATCTTCGGGCCAACGAGCTGTATCTGCCGACGGATGTTCGCATTTTCCCCGGCATTCAAGAAGGACTGGATGTGGTCGCGCGGAAGGGCGTCCTCCAAGGGGTGGTGACGTCGAAACGCCGGGAACCGGCAATATTTACAATGAAGCAATTCGGCCTGGAAAAGTATTTTTCCGTCGTGGTCTCCAGAGAGGATACGATCGAGCACAAACCTGCGCCGGCACCGCTGTATCTTGCGGCCGAACAACTGGGGCTGGAAGATATGACCAGGATCCTTTTCGTCGGCGACAGTATTCATGATCTGATTTGCGCGGAGAATGCCGGGGTGGATTCCGCCGCGGTCGATTGGACATACATGCCCAAAGACCAATTGCGCTCGTTATCCCCCAAATACTGGGTGGACAATCTTTCGGAGCTTTCTTGCATTCTTTCGGGACGGGAATTATAATAGGCGTGCTGTGTCTCAAAAAAGCGAAGAAAGTAAGGGAAATAATTAATATGGAAAACTTTAATAAGGTCGCCGCGAAAAAGAAGAAAGCCAGAAAGTCGATCATCGGTGAATCCGCCAAGAGGAAACTGCTGATCACAGTGGTCGTTCTGGCTTTTGTTATTGCCGTCGGAGGCTTTTTTGCCTATAACGCCGGTCTTCCGGCCATGGTGCTTACCGGAGCGAACTTCATACTGACCCCGGAGGGCGGAAGTCCGGAAGTGATCGAAAAGATAAAGGTGAACGAACTCAACTACAACTACAAAACAGCGCTCAGTCAACTTCAGCAGTACGGAATGATCCCTCAGGATTTCGATGAGGATGCGATTTTCGACGAGGAAACCGGAAAGACATACAAACAATATGTCTATGAATTTACCTGCGACACGATGCTTCGCAACATCCTGATCGAAAAGGAAGCGCGAAAGGATGCGGATTTTAAGCCCGAAGCACTGGAGGTTTCCGTTCGAAATTCCGTCGAGGAGTTGCGGGAAGCGGTCGAATTCAATGCAACGGTACATGGGTACGTTATGACCGCCGACCAATATCTTTCGAGTATATACGGTCCCGGAACCACCGTTTCCGCGTATGCATCTTTTCTTGAGAGACAATTGATCGTCGATGAATACATGCAGTATTTACGGCAGGTCAAATTTATGCCTTCGGATGAGGAACTGACTTCCTTGCCGGAAGAGTCCGCGGTAAAAGCGGAATTGATGACGTTCCATTTCTATTTTTTCAAAGCCGAGTATGATCAGGACGCGACCGAAGAGCAGAAGGCCGAGGCCTTGGCAGAAGCCGTAAGCAATGCGGAAACCGTGATCTCCCGAGCGACGGACGCAACAAGTTTTCGCGATATTTGCGAAGAACTTGCCGGAGAGGAGAACGCTGCTGCGTTCGCGGACGGCATGGATCCTACGCTGGCGGAAGATGTTTCTTATGCGGGCGTTGAGCAGGTGAGCGGGGATTTGGCAGATTATCTTTTCGCCGTTGATCGGGTCGAGGGGGATATGACCGTAATCGAGAACGAGACAGGTGCCTTTGCGGCATACTTTGTTTCTCGTAGTCTTGACACCACGCCGACCATTACATACCGTGTCCTCCGCATGGACTATAACGACGAGTTTGATGTCGACGGAAATGTTTTGGAGGACAACAGAGACGAGATCAATCAAGAAGCCAATGAGCTGATTGCTCAAGTGACCGATGAGCAAAGTTTTGCGTCTCTCGTCAAGAAGCGTTCGGATGATCCTTCCGGCACGGTGAGCGGAGGACTTGTCACGGGGAAGACGGTTGAATCCATGTTTACCGAAGAAGTGACTTCCGAACATGATCGGAATTTGGCGACGTGGCTGTCGAGTCCGGAGCGCAAGTCGGGGGACATGACGGCGATCCGGGGCGAAAATTTCGTCAGCGTAATATACTTTGTTGAAAACATTCCGAAATGGCAGAGCAACCTTCGCAATATGATGATCGACGAGAAATATTCACAGTGGTATGAAGCCTTAGAAGAACAAGGGGTTCTGTCTTACGAGATCAAGTACGGAAACATTGAAATCGCCTCGTACCGCGAATAGATTTTGCCTCATAAAACAAGAAAAATTTCATTGACACGTAACCTCCGTAGTGCTATCATTCTATAGCGCGTCATAAATTGGAGGCATATTGCCTTTCGTGTTTTTTACAGGGAAAAGCGGAACGTTATTCGGCTTGTACGACCGTTCAATTACCTGTAAATGCGACTGACGCGACATCGATGGCCAAAGAGCCGGAACATTCGTGAGGTGATGTGTAATGGTGCGTCCCGTCAAGCAGGGAAGAGTGGAACGTTTATCCTACTCTCGTATCGACGAAGTGATTGAAGTACCGAATCTGATCGAGGTTCAGAAGAATTCCTATCAGTGGTTTTTAGACGAAGGTCTGATGGAGGTTTTGCGTGAAGTATCGCCGATAACAGACTATTCAGGAGATATTGAACTTTCGTTTATCGAAAAAGAATACGATATTGATAATCCCCAGAATACGATCGAAGAGTGTAAGGAAAAAGATTCCAACTATGCGGCTCCGCTACGAGTTTTAGTGCGCCTGAATAACAAGCGCGATTCTCGGATCACGGAGCAATCTGTATTTATCGGGGATTTCCCTATTATGACGGACAACGGCACGTTTATTATCAACGGAGCCGAACGAGTGATCATCAGTCAATTGGTTCGTTCGCCGGGTGCGTATTACTCATCGGAGCGGGACAAGACCGATGTGTTGCTATATTCTTCACAGGTCATCCCGAACCGTGGCGCCTGGCTCGAGTACGAGATGGATGCCAACGGAGTCATTTATGTTCGTGTGGATCGTGCCCGCAAGTTTCCGCTTACCGTATTCCTGCGATCATTGGGAATCGGGACCGATGACGAACTCAGGGCGCTTTTCGGTGACGAAAGATGCCTGAACGCAACGATTGAAAAGGACACTTCGCATACCCGCGAAGAAGGTCTTTCCGAGTTGTATCGTAAGCTTCGCCCCGGCGAGCCTACGTCGATCGAGGGTGCGGAATCGCTTTTAAACGGAATGTTCTTCGATCCCAGGAGATATGATCTCGCTCGGGTCGGGATCCATAAGATCAATCAGAAGTTATCATTAGCCGCCCGGATCAGAGATCACAAAGCGTCCCGCGATGTGATCTCCGACGACGGAGAGCTAATCTTGTCCGCAGGCACCGTGATCTCGCCCGAAAAGGCGCTGGAGATCGAGAACGCCGGGATCAACGAAGTTTTTGTTTTCCCGATCAATACCATCGGAGACACGATCCGAGTGTCCGAGCAGGAATTTAAGGTGATCGGTAATGCGCGAGTGGATGCGGATGTATTCATACGCGCAAGCTTTTCCGCGAAAGAGATCAAGGGCTTTGATATGTCCGCTACTCCGATCAATGAGCGGGTTCGGATCGGTGTGCTGAGAACTATTATTTCGGAAATCCGTGCGACGGAAAAGGGCAATATTTCCGATGCGCTGGCGGAAGCACTCCGAGCAAATCAGTACGATCTGATGCCCAAACACCTTACGGTCGAGGATATTATCGCCACGGTCAGTTATCTGCTCGGGTTGGAGTACGGAATCGGTCATCAGGATAATATCGACCACCTCGGGAACCGTCGGGTTCGCTCGGTGGGTGAGCTGTTGCAGAATCAGATCCGAATCGGATTTTCCCGGATGGAAAGAAATATCCGCGAGCGTATGGGAGCGGTCCCCGACATTTCAACGGTCACTCCGCTTCAGTTGGTCAATACACGTCCGGTCAGTGCCGCAGTCAAAGAGTTTTTCGGGTCGTCTCAGTTGTCGCAGTTTATGGATCAGCCGAATCCGCTTGCCGAACTGACGCACAAAAGAAGACTTTCCGCATTGGGCCCCGGCGGTCTATCGCGTGATCGCGCTAATTTTGAGGTGCGTGACGTTCACTCATCGCATTACGGCAGAATGTGCCCGATCGAGACACCGGAAGGACCGAATATCGGACTGATCAACTCGCTTGCGACATATGCGCGCGTGAACCGGTACGGTTTTATTGAAACTCCGTATCGACGTTACGATAAGAAAAAAGGCGTTGTAACCAGAGAAGTGGTCTATATGACCGCGGACCAAGAGGATTACTATAACATTGCGCAGGCAAACGAGCCGATCGACGAAGAAGGTCGCTTTCTGGATAAGAAAGTCGTATGCCGCTATTTGGATAAGTTTATCGAAGTCAACCCGGAGGAAGTCGACTACATGGACGTTTCTCCGAAGCAGTTGGTATCTGTCGCGACGTCATTGATCCCCTTTCTCGGAAACGATGACGCGAACCGTGCGTTGATGGGATCGAACATGCAGCGTCAGGCCGTGCCTCTGATCCAAACCGAGTCTCCGATCATCGGGACCGGAATGGAATACCGTGCGGCCAAGGACTCCGGCGTATGCCGTGTTGCCAAGAGCGACGGAACGGTAAGTTACGTTTCTGCGGACAAAATTGAAATTCTGACCCGTGATGGACAGAAAGAAGTTTATCCTTTGATCAAGTACCAGCGATCGAATCAAAGCACCTGTGTTAATCAGAAACCGATCGTTCGGAAGGGTGATGAGATCTCAACCGGCGACATTATTGCGGACGGACCGTCTACCAGTGACGGGGAGTTGTCCCTCGGTCGTAACGTTCTCATTGGTTTTATGACCTGGGAAGGATACAACTACGAAGATGCCGTGCTGATCAACGAACGGATGGTTCGTGACGATGTATACACCTCGATCCACATTGAGGAATACGAGTGCGAGGCCAGAGACACCAAACTGGGTGCCGAGGAAATTACGCGCGAAATCCCCAACGTTAGTGATGACGCGCTTAAGGATCTGGATGAGGAAGGTGTGGTCCGCGTCGGCGCAGAGGTTCAGGCCGGAGACATTCTTGTCGGAAAAGTAACTCCGAAAGGCGAAACCGAACTGACGGCCGAAGAGCGTTTGTATCGGGCGATTTTCGGAGAGAAGATCCGCGAGGTCCGCGATACTTCCGTACGTGTTCCTCACGGGGAGTCCGGAATCGTAGTGGACGTTAAGGTCTTTACCAAGGAAAACGACAACGTGCTCAAGGGCAGTGTCAACAAACTCGTGCGCGTATATATCGCACAGAAGAGAAAATTGTCCGTCGGAGATAAAATGGCCGGTCGTCACGGGAACAAGGGTGTTGTGTCGATGATTCTTCCCGAAGAGGACATGCCGTTCCTTCCGGACGGGACCCCGTTGGATATCGTTTTGAATCCGTTGGGCGTTCCGTCGCGAATGAATATCGGACAACTTCTGGAAGTTCACCTCGGCTATGCGGCGCGCGCTTTGAACTGGAAGATCGCCACACCGGTTTTTGACGGTGCGGATGAGACGGATATTGTCGCGGCATTCAAGGAAGCCAATATTGAGTTGGACGGCAAAACGATCCTATATGACGGGCGGACCGGAGAGCCTTTTGAGAATCGGATCACGGTCGGTGTTATGTACTACATGAAGTTACATCACTTGGTCGACGATAAGATCCATGCTCGTTCGATCGGGCCGTATTCGCTGGTTACTCAACAGCCGTTGGGCGGTAAAGCTCAATTCGGCGGACAGCGTTTCGGAGAGATGGAAGTCTGGGCGCTTGAGGCATATGGCGCGGCACACACATTGCAGGAGATATTAACGGTCAAGTCGGATGACATTACCGGTCGAACGAAGACGTACGAATCGATCGTTAAAGGGCAGAGCGTACCGGAGGCCGGTATTCCCGAATCCTTCAAGGTTTTGGTTCGTGAGCTTCAATCTCTGGCTCTCGATGTGCACATTTACACCGGAGAGAACGAGGAATGTGAGATACCGGATGCAACGGAGGAGGACGCGGATCTTCCGTCTCCCGATCCCGATCTGATTTCAAAATATATACTGCAACCTACCGAGAACGAACTGGCCGGCCAAGGCTTTTCCGAGATTGAACCGGAAGAGGGAGTTTTGGACGAATCCAACAGTTCCGACAACTTAGATGACCTGGAATACCCGGATACCGACGGGGACGACACGGATGAGGAATCGGCAGAGGATGCGGACGACATCGGCGAAGACGAAGTCGACGAGGGTGACAGCGATGAAGACGAGGCTGTGACCGAAGATGAAGTCGATAATGATGAAGTCGATGAAAAAGGAACCGAAGAAGAGTAACGATTGATATTTCGCGCCGCTTTTCGAGCGGGAGCTTGTCGCATGGGAAGGAGATTTCATGCATATGTTTGAACTGAATCATTTCGAATCCATCGGAATCAGACTGGCATCGCCGGAAACCATCAAGGGATGGTCGCACGGTGAAGTGAAAAAACCGGAGACGATCAACTACAGAACACTCAAACCCGAGCGGGACGGGTTGTTCTGCGAGCGTATTTTCGGGCCCCAGAAAGACTGGGAGTGCCATTGCGGAAAATACAAAAAAATTCGTTACAAAGGAATTATCTGTGATCGGTGTGGTGTTGAAGTGACCAAGTCCAAAGTGCGACGCGAGCGTTTGGGCCATATCGAATTGGCGGCGCCCGTTTCACATATTTGGTATTTTCGCGGTATTCCGAGCCGTATGGGTTTGATCCTGGACGTTACTCCCAGGAATCTTGAGCGCGTTCTGTATTTTGGAGCGTATATCGTGATTGACCCGGGAACGACGGATCTGGTACATAAGTCCATTATCGAAGAGCGGGAGTATCGAGAGGCCGTCGAGCAGTACGGTCGCAATTCCTTTGTCGCCAAGATGGGTGCCGAGGCAGTGAAAATTTTGCTTCAGCAGATCAATGTTGACGAGCTGGCTGAAAAGTTGCGGGAAGATTTCCGCGCTTCATCCGGACAGAAAAAGGCGAGGATCGTTAAGCGACTTGAGGTCGTCGAGGCTTTCAAAAAATCTGGGAACAAGCCGGAATGGATGGTCCTGGATGTCTTGCCCGTTCTGCCTCCCGAATTACGACCAATGGTTCAACTGGACGGCGGACGATTTGCGACGTCCGACCTGAATGATCTGTACCGTCGGGTGATCAATCGAAATAACCGCCTGAGCAAGCTTTTGCAACTCGGCGCGCCGGAGATCATCGTCCGTAACGAGAAGCGTATGCTTCAGGAAGCGGTCGACGCGTTGATCGACAACGGCAGAAGAGGACGTCCGGTAACGGGCGCTTCCAGCCGCGCGCTGAAGTCGCTGTCGGATATGCTAAAAGGTAAGCAGGGTCGTTTTCGTCAGAATCTTCTCGGAAAACGTGTTGATTATTCCGGCCGCTCGGTCATCGTTGTCGGTCCGGAGCTGAAGATGCACCAATGCGGCTTGCCGAAGGAGATGGCGCTGGAGCTTTTCAAGCCTTTTGTAATGAAACGTCTGGTGAACGACGGACACGCACAGCACATCAAGACGGCGAAGAGACTTGTCGAGCGCTCGTCCGATGTGGTTTGGGATATTCTTGAAGATGTGATCCGGGATCATCCGGTCATGCTCAATCGTGCCCCGACACTGCACAGACTCGGAATTCAAGCCTTTGAGCCGGTTTTGGTAGAGGGTCGGGCCATCAAACTTCACCCGTTGGTCTGTACGGCATTCAATGCCGACTTTGACGGGGATCAGATGGCGGTCCATGTTCCGCTTTCGGCGGAGGCGCAGGCGGAGGCTCGATTCCTGATGCTGTCGTCGAATAACCTTCTGAAGCCTCAGGACGGAAAGCCGGTCACGGTTCCGACGCAGGATATGATTTTAGGTTGCTATTATCTGACGATCGATAAGCCTGACGAAAAGGGCGAAGGCATGGTTTTCTCCTGCTTAGAAGAGGCGATCATGGCTTATGGTGATCATCACTTGGAATTGCATGCGCCGATTACCGTTCGCGTGTCGCGGGAGGTCAACGGGGTAGAACGGACCGGATTAGTGAAGTCTACTTTGGGAAGGTTCATTTTCAACGAAATTATTCCGCAGAATCTTGGGTATGTCGATCGTACGATCCCCGGAAATGAACTGACATTGGAATGTGATTTCCTTATCGGCAAGAAAAAGCTTGAAAACGTGATCGACAGAGCGATTCGCGTTCACGGCATCGCAAAGACGTCGGTGCTTTTGGACGATATCAAGACCTTAGGGTATAAGTATTCGACTCGCGGCGGTATTTCCATCGGTATTGAGGACATGATCGTACCGGACGTCAAGGAAAAAATGATTCACGAGGCCGAAGAAAAGGTCGAGCACGTGAATAACATGTACCATCGGGGCATGTTGAATGAAGACGGTCGATACCGCTCTGTTATCAGCATATGGAACAATACCACGGATTCAATTACGGAAGAACTCAAAAAGAATCTCGGTCCGTATAACCCGATCAAGATGATGTCGGACTCCGGTGCCCGCGGCCAGATCAATCAGATCAAGCAATTGGCCGGTATGCGCGGTAATATGTCCGATACGTCCGGAAAGACGATCGAGATCCCGATCAAATCGAATCTGCGTGAAGGAATGAATGTTTTGGAATTCTTTATCTCCTCACACGGAGCCAGAAAGGCTCTTTCGGATACCGCGCTCAAGACGGCGGACTCCGGATATCTGACGAGACGTCTGGTCGATGTCGCTCAGGACGTCATCGTTACCGAGGAAGATTGCGGAACGGATGACTTTACCTATGTACGCGAGCTTGCGACGGTGGCCAACGATAAGAAGGATGTGATCAAGTCTTTGAGCGAGCGTCTTGCCGGTCGTTTCACCGCGGAAGAAATCGTTCATCCTCAAACCGGCGAGGTGGTCATCGGGCGCAATGAGATGATCACGCAGGAGATCGCCGATAAGATCGAAGAACTCGGGTTTACTCGTGTCAAAATCAGATCGGTGTTTGACTGTCGTTCACGCAGAGGTGTTTGCGCACATTGCTACGGCGTCAATTTGGCGACCGGCGAAAAGGCGATCGGCGGAGAAGCAGTCGGCATTATGGCCGCACAGTCGATCGGCGAGCCCGGAACACAGTTGACCATGCGTACCTTCCACACCGGCGGTATCGCGTCCGGCGATGATATTACGCAGGGCTTGCCTCGTGTCGAAGAATTGTTTGAAGCCAGAAAACCGAAAGGCCAGGCGATCATTTCCGAGATCGACGGAATCATCCGAATCGAAGAAGGCAGTAAGAGGAAGCGCGAGATCGTGGTCACGGCTGCCGAATCGGAAGACAGTGAGCTCGGAATAGAAGAAAAGAGATATCCGATCAATTACTCCGCAACCATTAAGGTTCGCGAAGGGGAGTTTGTTGAAGCCGGAGACCTCTTGACGGATGGAACGGTCAGTCCGCAAGAGATCATGAAGATCAAGGGCGTCCGAGGTGTTCAGAAGTACATCATCAGCGAGGTCATCAAGGTCTATAAGAGCGGCGGTGTTACCATTAACGATAAGCACATCGAAGTGATCACCCGGCAGATGATGCGGAAGGTCCGCATTGACGATCCGGGAGACTCGGAGTTGATGACGGGCAGTTTGGTGGATATTTTTGACTTTGAAGCGGAGAACAGCCGTGTCGAAGATCTCGGGCTGGAACCGGCAAAAGGCAAAAGAACACTTCTGGGTATTACAAAGGCTTCGCTTGCTACGGATTCGTTCCTTTCGGCGGCGTCCTTCCAGGAAACGACGCGCGTGCTGACGGATGCGGCGGTCAAGGGCAAAATCGATCCGCTTTTCGGACTAAAAGAAAACGTCATTATCGGTAAGCTGATACCGGCCGGTACCGGAATGAGTCGCTATCGTAAGATCACGGCCGTTCCCGTTGTTCCCGAGAACTATGAGCTTTTGGGGATCGGTGCGGACTCGGTCGGGGGCTCGGATCGCCTTGCGGAGGAAGATACCGAAACGTAAGCGCGTTGCGTGCATACCAATGATTTGTAACAGGTGTAAGAGGTCGTCTCGATCCCGAGAGGAGAGGGGCGGCCTTTTCGCATATCGTTTTTTGCTATTGACAGGATGACTGAGGAGATTATAATAAAGGTAAGTCAAAGATAGTCAAAGTCAAAGGCATCTTACCGGATGCATCCCTTGGGGAGGACAAATATATTGGCTCGGTTAGTAGATGTTATTGAAGCCATGATCAAGCAGATGCTCGACGAAAACGAGGGCGTGGCAATCATCAGCAGAAGCACATTGGCGGAGAAAGTCAATTGCGTTCCGTCCCAAATAACCTATGTTCTTTCCACACGATTTACAAACGGACAAGGATTCATTGTAGAGAGTCGCAGGGGGGGCGGTGGCCAGATCCGAATATCGAGAGTTCGGAAGATGCCCTCTACGGAGTATTTGATGCACACGATCAATTCTCTCGGCGAAGACTTGTCTCAGCAACAGGCCGAGATTTATCTGCAAAATTTTTTGGACTACCGTGTGGTTACCGGGGAGCAAGCGAAGATGATCATGGCCGCAGTATCGGACAAAGCGTTGTCCGGAATCGATTCGGACCGAAAAGGAAGCGTAAGAATGGATATTTTCAAAAATATGTTGGTCAGTTTGATTACGGGGAGCGGATGAGGGATCTGCGGGAAGCCGGCGATTTTCGAACGATCGGAAAATGAGGAGGACAGCGATGAAATGTCAAAGATGTAAGCAACGTGAAGCCAACGTGCAAATTGTTCAGCAAGAATCGGGCAAGAAGCCCCAAACGTTTATGTTGTGCGATGTGTGTGCCCGGGAACTGGGAATACAGATCCCGACGTTCCCCACCCCGATAAAAGTCAATAATCCGTTTGCCGTGATGGGCAATGCTTTTCAGACGACATTCGGACTGGGTGCGGACGAGCACCAGAAAAGGCGCGTCACGAGATGTATACGATGCAACCTGTCGTTTGACGAATTCAGAAAAACCGGCTTTCTCGGATGCCCGGATTGTTACGAAGCGTTCGGAACGCAGTTGGACCCGGTTTTAAGCCGAACACAGATGGGTAAGAAGCATATCGGTAGACAGTTGGGTGTAAAAACGACTCGCAATGCGAGGAAAAACCTCAAAAACGAAGCGGAGCCGAAGCGGGTGCAATTGAGCGGAACGGTTACAGACTCGGATCTGTCCGACCCGAACGATAACGAAGAAGCGAACAGATCCACGGAGACTGTGGAGGATATGACTTCGAAAGCACAAGACAAGGCGGAATCCAAAGAGCTGAAAGCGATGGAAAAAAGCCATCGTTCCATGTTGATTAACCAGAAAACGCAGGAACTCCATGATGCGGTCGACCGAGAGGATTATTTGACGGCTGCGAAGCTGAGGGATGAAATTGCCGAACTGAAGAAGATGGGAGAATGAGAAGATGAGTTGGTATACAAGCTGTGGGAAAGACGGAGATACGGTGCTCTCCAGCAGAGTACGTCTTGCGCGCAATCTGAGCGGCTATTCCTTTCCGCATCATATGACGGAAGAAAAAATGATCGAAGTGCGCGATCGGGCGGTTTCGGCGATCATGAGCCTTCCTTGCGCGGAAACCGAGAAATTTGTCACGCTCAATATGGATCTTCTTCCGGATGCGGATCGAGTGGCTTTGGTCGAAAAACATTTGATCAGCGAAGATCTTGCCAAAGGCGGACCGGGGCACAGCGTTTGCATATCGAAAGACGAGTCGGTCAGCATCATGGTCAATGAAGAAGATCATATTCGCATACAGGTAATGGATTGTGGATTCTCACTCGATAAAGCATATCGAAAAGCAGAAGAAATTGCGGTATTTCTCGAGAATCATCTTCAGATCGCGTATTCGGAGCAATACGGTTTTCTTACCGCATGCCCGACCAATACCGGGACCGGCATGCGTGCCTCCGTCATGGTTCATTTGCCGGCCTTGACTACGTTGGGCAGAATGCAGGCACTGATCGACGGGCTTTCTCAAGCCGGCTTTGCGGTCAGGGGATACCTGGGTGAACACAGCCAGGCAAACGGAAACGTCTATCAGATGTCGAACCAGATTACGCTGGGAATTTCCGAGACCAACATTCTTCTCAGCTTTAAGCGAATGGTCGAAGAGGTCCTGGAGCTAGAGCGAAAACTGCGCAGTGAATTGTACGCGAGTAACCCCCATAAAATTCGGGACAGGGTATATCGCTCTTACGGAGAATTGCTGTATGCGCGCATGATGACCGATGTGGAGGCAATGAAAAGGATCAGTGATTTGCGGCTCGGGATCGCATTGGGGTTTTTTGAAGAAAATGATGAGGAAACCCTTGCGAGGTTAGCGGCATTCATCGGTCCGGCCGGAGTTCAGAAGGATAAGGGAGAACTTCTTTCCATCCATGAACAGGAGATTCACAGGGCGGAAATGATTCGCCGAATGTTATCACAGAAAAAATCGCAGTGATGCGAAGTAAAAATAGGATGAACCGTGAAAGGATCTGAACGGGGAAAGGAAAATGAGATGAATATTTCAGAAAGAACAATCAAAATTTTATATCGGGCTTTTGTTTGCTCGGACGCGTTTTCGATCGACTACATCGGAACGGAACAGATCGTGTTTGCGATTGCCGAGAGTGATACACCCGCCGGGAAAGTCCTGGAAGAATTCGGGATTCGAAAGGAAGATGTGCTTCGTGCCATCATTCTGGTGACCGGACGGGAGCCAAAGGAATTTTCCGAGAAGCCGATGAATCCGAACGAACTGTTTGCGATGTGCACGAATCGTACAAAGCGGATCATTTATCTGGCGGAGTTTCTGGCAAAACGGCTGTCGCAGAATATTGTTGAGCCGGAGCACATCCTTTTGGCGATCTTAAGGGACGGGCAATGTACCGGATTTCGAGTGCTTGCCGAGCTGGGCTTGCCGAACAACGAGGCCGTCGGAGCGTTGATGAACCTTCTCGAGGGAGAAGGGGCTATGTCCGGTGAGGTCCCGGGTGATTTGGAAGGCATGCCATTCGGAGACTCGGACGACGCGGATCAGCTCGGACCGGCATTTAAAAAGAGTTCCAAAGCGGGAGCGCTGGACAAGTTTGCCCGTGACCTCACGGCCATAGCCGCCGAAGGGAACATCGATCCGATCATCGGCCGCGAGGAGGAAATCAACCGTGTAATGCAGATCCTGGCTCGCAGGAAGAAGAACAATCCGGTCCTGATCGGAGAGCCCGGTGTCGGTAAAACGGCGATCGCGGAGGGACTGGCGCAGAGGATCATTAAAGATGATGTGCCGGATATCCTTCGAGGCAAACGACTGCTCTCACTGGATCTTGCATCCATGCTCGCGGGAACCAAATACCGCGGAGATTTCGAGGAACGACTGAAAAAGGGACTCGAGGAGGCAAGGAACGCAGGCAATGTTATCCTTTTTATCGATGAGCTCCATACGATCATCGGAGCGGGAAACGCCGAGGGAGCAATGGATGCGGCCAATATCCTCAAGCCTTTGATGACGAGAGGAGAGATGCAGATCATCGGTGCGACCACCATCGACGAGTACAGGAAGCATATCGAAAAGGACTCCGCGCTCGAGCGCCGATTCCAACAGGTGATGGTGCGCGAACCTTCGACGACCGATACGATTTTGATCCTCAAAGGGATCCGCGAGAAATATGAGGACCATCACGGAATCAAGATCCCCGATGATGCCATTGATGCGGCGGTTATTTTATCCAGTCGGTACATTACGGATCGATTCCTTCCCGATAAGGCAATTGACTTGATCGACGAAGCGGCATCGTGCCTCCGGATCAGCTCTACCAAAGAAACCGAGGAAGGAAAAGAAATCGGACAGCGTATCAATGAAATCGTTCGCCTAAAGAATGAGTCGGTCGAAAATCAGGATTTTGAAACGGCACAGAAACTTCGCGACGAAGAACTGGAACTCGAAAAGAAGCTCGGCGAAATTCGACGCAAGGTTAATGAGGATCATCGAAATAATCAGAAGGAGCTCTCTCCGGACGACATTGCACGAATCGTCGCAAGTTGGACGGGCATTCCGGTGTCCAAAATCACCGAAAGCGACGCCGAAAAACTGAAGAACCTGGAAGAGGAGATCAAAAAGCGTGTGATCGGACAGGATGAGGCGGTGACTGCGGTTGCGAAAGCGATCCGCAGAAGCAGGCTCGGACTTAAGGATCCGAAGCGTCCGTCCGGATCGTTTATTTTCCTCGGTACGACCGGCGTCGGTAAAACGGAGCTCGCGAGAGCACTTGCCGATGTGATGTTCGGGAACGAGAACGCTCTGATCCGCGTTGACATGTCGGAGTATATGGAGAAGCATGATGTCTCGAAACTGATCGGCTCGCCTCCGGGTTATGTCGGTTACGAGGAGGGCGGACAGCTGACCGAAAAGGTCAGAAGAAGACCGTATTCGGTGGTGCTTTTCGATGAAATCGAAAAGGCACATCCCGAAATTTTCAACGCGATGCTCCAGATCCTCGACGACGGACGCCTGACGGACGGACAGGGAAGGATCGTAGACTTTAAGAATACGATCATCATCATGACTTCGAATATCGGGGCAAGGATGCTTACGACGTCCGCCGGTCGAAGGATTGGGTTTTCGATTCCGGCCACTCAGGTGGACGAGGAAAGCGGAAAGAACTTTATTACCATTGACGAGGCCTCGAACGAGCGACTCTACGGTGGGAAAACGTACGACGAAGCCAAAGAATTGGTGCTTGAGGAGCTTAAAAAGGCCTTTAACCCCGAATTTATCAACCGCGTGGATGAGATCATTTTCTTCCGCATGTTGAATAAGGAATCCATTATGAAAATCGTGGATCTGTTGACGACTACATTATCGTCACGCATTTCCGAGATGGGGATCCGCATCGAATTGACTACGGCGGCAAAGGAGCTTTTGGCACAAAAGGGTTATGACCCTCATTACGGAGCCCGCCCGCTGAAACGTGTGATCCAATCCCTGGTGGAAGACAAGTTTTCGCAAGCACTTTTGGATCAGCAAATCGAAGTCGGCGACGTTGCCGTAATTGATGAAAAGGACGGCGACATTGCCATTACGCGCAAACCGAAAAAGGCGCGGAACAGAAAAAAGAAGGACGAGCCGGACGCCGAAAAATAAGTTCGAAGTCATCCGGACGCAAATGGATCGGACCGAAAACCTCGGTCCGATCTATTATTTTCAGGCAGGAAAGAATGCGGAAACCAGAATAAAGATCGTCAGTTTGGCGACCAGATATGTAGATGTGTAGACAAAGACGATCATTAAAAATATCGCGTCCTCCGAAAGCCCCAAAGCGCTTCGAAAAGCCAAGAGTTGAGCCATTCCCATGAGGATCAAACTGACGAACAATAATGCAATCGAACTTCTTCCGCCCAACATAATCGAGATGAGAAGAATGAGTTCCGGGATCTGAACATACACGAGCGAAATGGCAACCAAGTCCAGTGCTTTGCGGAACGTAGGTTTACGGTTACCGAAACGAGACGCGATAAAAAACCCGAGAGACAGGACAAACACGAACGCCAGGCTTAGTCCCATCAACGCAACACAAGCGAAGACGGGATTGTTGAGGCAAAAAATCACAGCCTTTTTTCCCAGGATCGAATTCATCATCCCAACAAACAAATGGGACCCGGAATGCACCAGAAGGATTCCGAGAAGACCGGTCGTTATAACAAAAGCAGAGATGTTAACGATCGAAAAAGGCCGCTTTGCCCGCAAAGACTCCTGGCGGATCTTGGTCGCCGGACGCAAAAAATAGCCGGCCCCGGAGGTTGCCCCGCTTGAAAAAGTCGGAAAAATCGTGCGCAACTGGTCGGTAAACGTTCGTAGTCGAAAAGCCGGTCGAGTGGCTTTCTTCTTGCGTTCCCGGTGAATA
>JAFGGR010000005.1 GCA_016930475.1 Clostridiales bacterium
ACGGTCCGTACTGATAGTTAGCCTGGTTATCGAAAATAAAGTACTGGGACTCGGATATGCCCCATGGGATCTTGTGCTTTCGTCCGTAGCGGATCTGGCTGACGACCGCTGCCCGACAACTGTATTCCATGACCGTACCCGGAGGAACGCGCATGACCAGGTTGGGCATCAAATACTCGAACATAGAGCCGCTCCAGGAGACTAATGCCGGCATCCCCCGAACCAGAGTCAGGGGTCTTCCCAGAGACAGCCAGTGACGTTTAGGGATATCTCCCTTCGCGATAGCCAGAAAACTGGTAAGCCGGGACTCCGAAGCCATAAGGTCGTAGTGTCCCCGGTCCGGTTTCTGCAGAAAAACATGATATCCGATTCGAAACAATCGTTTCCGGAAATCAAAAAGAGGCTTAAAGTCCGCCGCGGCCAGAATCCTTCGGATATCGCCGGACAGTTTTTCGATGCGTCGTTTGAGCAACAGGGCTTGCCGGTTCCCTCCCACTGCCAGGTCGTTCAGAGTCAGAAGTAAATTACCCGGGTGATCGGAGGCCAGTTTTTCCCGGTCTTTTACCAATTCTTTACAGAATCGGACCGTCTGTTTTCCGGTCGTCGGATCGGACAACAGCGTGTCGACAAACATGTAGAAGACGCTCAGCCGTTCCTCCGGAATCGTGTCGGAGGTCTCAAAACGAAGGATCGAGGCCATCATGGACAGTTTGCGCGGCGCCTTGGCATAGATCGGCTTTTTGTACGCGACACGCTTACGTGTGTTCAAATCATCGAGAATCTCTTCCTCATCGGCCAGAAGAAGATCCATTAATCCTTGAATCAGGGACGGTCGGAATACCGATTGCTCCGGTATCGCATCAAGACCTTCCTTCAACGCAACCAAATGCGCCAGAAAATTTCCGCTGTCCACGGTCGAAACATAGCTCGGTTCAATGACCGCCAAGGTCCTTGTGTCGTACCAGTTATAGAGATGTCCGTTCCATTTGGGCAGTTTACTGACCACAGTCAGAACGTTTTCGACATTTTCGACAAAGGATATCAAGCCTTGGTACCCCAAATCCCGGGCGGAGAGCGATGCCAGAAGCTGAAGGCCGATATTGGTCGGCGATGTTCGCTCCGCGAGCTTCGGTCCGGGGACTTCCTGAAAATGATCGGGGCATAACCAGTGATTTTCCTCACTGAAGTGATCGGAAAAATAGCGCCAGATCTTCACGGCGACCCGACGGATCTGTGCGATCTGTTCCTTGCTCGAAAAGCACCGCACCTCTCTCTGAACCTTCTTTTCGGAAAGCATCGCGATGATCGGTGACAGTGCATAGAGCGCACAAAAGAAAGCGAATGCATACTTCAACCACGGAGAGACCGGCAATAGGGCGGCGTAGAAGAATACCGCGGCCGTTATGACCGACGGCCACATCAGGCGCATATAACTACGAAAACGAGTGCGCGCGTTCTTTTCGACGGAATCCGCCGTCTGCCACTCCAAAAGATTCCTGTGGCTGACCATTAGCCGGTACAGGGTTCGGATGATGGCATCGATCGCGGACAGGGCGCGCACCGGCACCAGTAAGAAGCGATATGCGGACTGGATGATGACATCAAAGATATCCCGCCCGAGAATGGACGCGGAGATCCGCTCAAAGACTCGTCGCGCTTTTCGGGACAACACTCTCAGCAACACACGAAAAATGTTCACCGCCGGCTCAAAAAACAAGAACGGCAGCCACACCCAGGGGACAGCGGGGACCAATAAAATGTTGGCGATAATCAGCACGAGTAACGCGGGATGAACGACACTTCGCCTTAAATTATCCAGAATTTTCCACTGTGAGAGCAGATTCAGTCTGCGCGCGTGAATCAAAAACGGCAGTAATTGCCAGTCTCCGCGGATCCATCGATGCTCCCGCTTGATGTATGTTTCGATGCGCGACGGGACCCTGTCCAAAAGCTTGATGCCGCTTGCAAAAGCGCATCTTGTCAGACTGCCCTCAAGAAGATCGTGGCTCAACACGGTGTTCTCCGGGATTTTTCCGGAGAGAAGCTGATGAAAGGCCTTAACGTGGTAGATGCCTTTTCCCGCAAATATCCCCTCGTGAAAAGTATCCTGATAGACATCCGAAGCAATCGATGAATAGGGGTCAAAGCCGGCCTGCCCCGACAGAATGACCTGAAACAGACCGGCTGACGGGGCCGGTATCCGGTTCCCGATTTCCGACTGGACGATCGCATATCCGGCCTCAATGCGATTGTTCCCGGCATTCAGAACCGGCTGGTTCAAGGGGTGCTCGATGACTCCGATCATTTTCGCCGCGCTCTCCTGAGGAAGTTCCGTATCCGCATCCAAAGTGATTACGTATTTGATCCTCGGAAATACTTCCGCGTCGCCGACCGGCATCTTGTACCGCTTCTCCTCCTCGCCGCACAGGAGCGCGTTCAAACCTTCGAGTTTGCCGCGCTTTCTCTCCCATCCCATCCAACATTTCTGTAGGGGATTCCATTCGCGATCCCTGTAGAGGAGGAAGAAACGTGCGGGGCTTTGCGGGTACTTCTGATTGAGTTTGCTCATCTCCTCCGTAGCAGTACGGATGATATCTTCGTCTTCCGGGAGATCGCGCGTTCGGGCGTCCTTAAAATCGGCCAGGACCGCGAAATACAGATGATCCATTCGATTGGCAAGGAAGTGACGCTCCAGTGAAGAAACAACGCTTTTCGCGCCCGACACGGAGGACAGAATAACGGGCATGACCACAAAAGTAGCACTCGACTCGGGGATACCCTTTTCAAAATCCATGGAAAGACTGGGCTGAGGCTCAATGAGCTTCGTATACAAAGCATTGACCACGAAAACGGCGATGGCCGATGCCGGAAAAATCATCGAAAGAACAAAAAGCACCCTGCCCGCAGTCAGGTTCGCAAACCCGATACCGGTCACGGTACAGCCCAGAGGGAGAATGGAGAAAGTCACAAGAATAATGGAGATAAAATACGCCGCGCGGGCAAAGGTTTTCAAGATATCCGCGGGCATCCGGCTCGGAGCCCGCTTCCCGGTCAAATGAGCCCGAAGATAAGATCGTCCGTCTCCGACCAGATAAGTGCCGACATGATCCTTGTTGCGAACAGTCGCTCCCTTAGGAGGAAACCTGCATAGCTTGATGACAGCCTCGGCTATATCCCCTTCCTCCGTCCGATACCGTTTTGCGAAGTGTACGGCCCGCTTGCGGTAAAATGCGCGCGTCGTTGCATCCATCTTCTTGTAAACGCTTGCCGGGTCTTGCCCCAACATGGATTCCAATACGGAAACTTCGGAAAAATACTTGTCGATATCAATATCGGACACCTCTGCAAGACTCTCGATCAGCGCGCTGATGGTGCTCTCCGAGTCGGACTCGAACAGGCGTTCCTTTTCGGTTATATCCGCCATCAATTCTTCGCCGCTATGCCCGGTCTCGAGCAGTTTTCTTAAAAAGGCTTCGATGTCGGTCTTTCCGATCGCCAAACTACTCAGGCGATAAATCAAATGCGAACTGTACGTATGGTTGCGGATGTCCTCGACGCGTACTTTCTCCAGAAGGAAGCGAAATCCCTCTTCCTCGGATTTCAGAAAAAACGGAGCGGCCTTATCCATCATTTCGTTGGCCTTCACCTTGCACTCGATAGCCGGTAAAATTCGACCGGACTGCTCGATCACCATGTCCAGAAGGCAAAGTATCAGTGCGTCCGGCAGTAAGCCGAGTTCTGCCGTCGTCAACGTCCGAAGCTTCTGGTACTCCTTGACGAGACCGATGACTGCGTCCTCATTGACGTGCAGATTGGTGCACAGGACGATTTCCCGGGCGATCATGTAGATCCGCGGGTAGCCCTTATCCGGGCCGTTAAGAATCAACGGAAGCCCGCGAAAGCAAGAAGCTCCGCCCTTGGCTTGAAACGCCTTTAGGTTGAGGTAGAGTTTGTGATAATTTTCGAAAAGCCAGCGCGAAGCCGGAATCAGGGTAATCATACTCGGAGGGAAGTGTGACAGCTTTCTGCGAATCACCTGAAGCCCGAAATATCTGTGGACATGGATCATACGAACTTTGTTGGAAAAGCCCGGTCGCGCGCCTTCGTGCTGGCTCGCGGAATTGCGCATTCTGCTGAACACGATATTACCGGATGAATTCGAAAATCGCTCGGGCACTGAAAACGCCTCCAATGCAAAGGAGCAAATCGAAGTAATTACAAGGTACTTCAATAAGCGAAAAGAAAATCTTCCCCCGCCGTCATAATAAACAGGATGTCAAATGAAAAATCCGATAGGTCATACGTCAAAAAAATACGGATGAATCAGTAATCCTTCATTCCAGTGATCTGAATCGGTCGGGAAACCGACTGCATATGTCATTCCGCACACGCGAAAAACCGCTTAAGTAACCGATATAATTCTAAAAATCCAATTACATTATAACACATCTCGGACAGGTTTAATCAATGAGAGTATTGTCCGGGATTACTTCGTTGATGCCCGATCGAAGTCTCGCTTAATCTCGCGGACAAAAAGAGACCCGCCTCCGGCAATAAGCCGGAGGCGGGAAATATCATGTCGGGGTACTTTTCAGCGGTTACCCGTTTCTCGGTCGATTATTTCTTTCCGGGAGCGTCGATAATGACGTCCTTCATCGGAGCCTCAGCCTGAACCGCAGAAGCAGTCTTTGTTTTCCCCAAGTACTCCGGCAAGTCCATGCCGGCCATGTCAAACATTTCATTCATCGGCGGGATGCTCTTCATGATCCCGGAAAGAAAGTTTGCCGTAGCGGTCTTGCCATCCGTACCGGAACCGCCGTTGCTGTCCCAGACGGTGACCTTATCGATCTTGAGGTTCTTGATGGCCTCGACCTGAACGCGTACGATATCCTCGAGCTTGTCGGCGATCATCAGGCGGATCGCGTCGTTCGGATTGCCTCCGGCCGCCGAAACGACCTTGGAAAGACCGGTGGCCTGACGGGTCAGGATCTCTTCCATACCTCTGGCTTCCGCTTCCATCCTCATAAAGATGGCGTCCGCGTCACCCTTGGCTCTTCTTCTCGTCTGTTCGGCATCCGCTTCGGCGGCGATCTCAAGCTGACGCTTGTCGATCTCAGCCTTGACGACGACGTCGGCTTCGAGTGTCGCCTTTTCTCTGGCCGCACGAGCCAGTTCAGCGGCTTGTTCCGCGGAGTAGGCATCCTGAGCGGCCTTCGCGGCCTGAATCTTTTCGGCAGACACGGCTTTACGCATCGCTTCGGCTTCGAGTTCACGACGAATAGCGTCCGATCCCGCGATGTTTGCCTTCGCTTCGTTCTCACCCTTGACGGCTTCGGAGTTCGCGAGCGCCACTTTGATTCTCTGATCCATGTTGGCATTTGCTTCACCGATCGCACCGGCACGGTCCGCTTCGGCAACGGATTTCTTCGCGTCGTTGATTGCGATCGCGGCCGCCTCTTTACCGAGAGCGGTAATATATCCGGACTCGTCGCTGATGTCAGTCACGTTGACGTTGATCAGACGCAAACCGATCTTCTTCAGCTCGGTCTCGACGTTCTCGGAAACCGCTTCCAGGAACTTGTCCCGGTTGGTGTTGATTTCCTCGATGTCCATCGTAGCGATGATCAGACGAAGCTGACCGAAAATAATGTCCTTGGCTAAATCCTGAATGGCCGCGAGAGGAAGGCCCAAAAGTCTCTCCGCGGCATTTTGCATGATGCCTTCCTCGGTCGAAATACCGACTGTGAATCTCGAGGGAACATCGATGCGGATGTTTTGTCTGGACAGAGCACTGGTCAGGTCGACACTGATGGAGATCGGTGTCAGATCCATGTATTCGTATGCCTGAAAAACCGGCCAGATAAAGGCAGCGCCTCCGTGTATACAACGGGCGGAACGATCCGTTCCGTCGACATTGCTTCCGACCTTACCGTAGATGACCATGATCTTGTCGGACGGGCACTTGCGGTAACGGGAAAGGATAATAATGATCGTTGTCAGTAACACGATGGCAATGACAACAAAAAGAATGACTAATGCTGGATCCATAAAAGTTACCTCTTCTTTCTATATAACTATTCTTTTGGGGCTTTTTTGACGATCAGAGTATTGGCATCCGCCAGGCCGGTCACAATGACCAGTTCTCCGGGTGTCAGTGTTGTACCGGATTGAGTCACAGCGTCGCATTCGCTATATCTGCCCTGAAACGTCAGTGTTACCTTACCGCTCTTTCCTGTTTCCGGAATGGCAATGTAAACCTTTGCGGTTTTGCCGACCGCATTTTTCAGAGAAATGTTCCCCTTATCCTGAAGTTTCGAAGTCATACGCATCAGCCAGGCGACCGCCACGAGAGCAAGAAAACCCGCAGATAGAGATACGATAAGGGTCACGGCGATGTGGGCTCCGGCAGATTCGAGAACGATTCCGGTCCAACCGCCCACGGCAAGAAAAGCGATGATCCCGCGCACTGAAATAAGAGCAAATCCGTTCGCCGAATCCGCGACGTCCGTTCCATCCGCGACATCTGCGTCAAAGTCGACATCAACATCGCCTTCAACTTCTCCGACCCCGACCATGACCAAAATGGTTTGTATGATCAGGATAACGGTAGACGGTATCGCAATAAGTCCGAAAATTTGCTGGATCATAGATAAAGACTCCCACCATTCAATCATATACATCCTCCTTTCCATAGATAATACTCTTGACTACGATCGTCCCACGGGGACGTTATGTGCTGATTTCGTCAAGCAGACTGTCCGCCTTTTTCTTCAACTGAACGCTCCTTACGGCAATGATGATGATTTCCAGCGCTTCCCGAAGTCGTGCCTCTGCACCTTGCATCGCTTCAACATAGTCTTTTGTCACGTTCGCAATGCAAGCTCTGAGTTGAACCGTGTCGGTCACGTCCC
>JAFGGR010000044.1 GCA_016930475.1 Clostridiales bacterium
ATGGGGAGGACCTCCTTTGCGGTGAGCGGCGAGGCGGGGCGGCAAAAAACTAAGCTCGGATCTGATCGATCATTTCACGGAGCTCTTTCGGACCGTATATTTTCGGGACGGGGTAAAAAGGGTTGGCCTCTTTCAGTGCCCAGTTGATCATCGTGGGAATATCCTCGTCGCGGATTTCAGCGATTCGATTGGGGATGCCCAGATTGCGATTGAGGGTTTGGATCGCCCGAATGAAATCCGCCGCAGACTCCGCGTCACTTTTGCCCTCGGTCGGAAGGCCGGCAGCGACTGCGAGTCGGGCGAGCTTTTTGTGGACGACCGGACCGTAGTACAGGAGTGCGTGCGGCAGAACGATTGCATTCGCGAGTCCGTGGGGGATTTTATAAAGGCCGCCCAGCGTATGCGCAATCGGGTGGATATAGTTTAGCCCGGCCCGGGTGAAGGCTCCTCCGGCTAAATAAGAGGCATGAAGCATGTTTTCCCGGGCTTTGAGGTCGGTACCGTTTGCGAATACGATCGGAAGATCCTTGAAAATAATCGAGACGGCATCTATGCATTTTTGCTTGGTTTTCGCCGATAGGAAAAGGCACAGGTACGACTCGACAGCGTGCGTCAGAGCGTCCATTCCCGTCGCGGCCGTGATCGCAGGGGGTAGACCGACGGTCAATTCCGGATCGAGGACGGCGTAGCGGGGGATCAACGGAAGATCGGAAAGAGAATATTTACGGTGAGTCGCCGAGTCGGTGACGACGGCGGCGATCGTTGTCTCGGAGCCGGTTCCCGCGGTCGTCGGGATCGCGATGATCAGCGGGGTTCTTCGCATGACCCGTAGAAAACCGCCGAGCTGTGCCAGGGATTTCTTCGGCCGCGCGATGCGCGCTGCGGCAGCCTTGGCCGCATCGATGACCGAGCCGCCGCCGATCGCAACGAACGCGTGACAAGACTTTTCGAGAAAGAACGTACGTAAATTCTCAACGGTATCCGTTGAGGGGTTTGCCTCGATGTCGTCGAAAATGTGATAAGGGATCCCGGCTTCATCCAGTGCGCGAAGCAAACGGGTCGCGATCCCGATCTTCATCAGGTGTTTGTCGGAAACGACCAAGACGGGCGAGACGGACTCGGTGGTGAGGACATCGGGGACCTTGGTGATCGATCCGGGACCGATGAGAAGTTTCGGCTCTCGCCAGGGAAGGACCCGGCTCCCGTAGTAGAAACAAAATTGAAAGATCCGGTATCCGATGATTTTAAATATCCGAAGCATCTTTAACCTCTCGATCTGTACCTGTAACGGCGGGCCTTTCGGCAGAATGCGTCTGTATGCGCTCTATAAACTGACTTTACATCAAAGCGAACCCGATCGCAACGCAAGAGGCGCAGACACTGCTGAATAAATCTTTTTGGGTGCAGACGACAATTAAAAACCGCGCCGTTTGAGCGGCGCGGCCTTAATGCGTTACGGCATGGATGTCAGGAAGCAGTCTATCTGAGAGCGTCCGCCATGTCCTCGAATGCTCCGCTCGAAATCAACGCGGCAAAAACGGTCACCCATAGTATGATCATAATGACGATTCCGACCAACATAATGATCAGGTTGGCTCTGGCCCAATTCTTCTTGGACTGCGGAGCGTCTGAACCGAACGCCCAAACGATCAACATAATGAAGTTAACTAAAGGAATAGCCATAAGAATGTAAGTGATAATCCAATCGCCGATGGAAACGGTCTCGTTCTTAACGGGGACATAATTTTGTGTAGACATATAGACCTCCTTGATCATGAAACACCGATTGTCCTTACCACAACATTACATCAACAAAAAGTGTTGTGCAATAGATGAATCGGTTCTAGATCGCCTCGGTGATCCCGGATCGAAACTGGCTGTGATAGAGCTCATGATAGAAGCCCTTGGCTTCAAGAAGAGCCTCATGAGTGCCCTGCTCGACGATGTTGCCCTGATCCATGACCAAGATGATATCGGCATCCCGGATCGTTGAAAGGCGGTGGGCAATGACAAAACTCGTGCGACCGGTCATGAGGCGGCTCATTGCCTTCTGGATCAAGAGTTCCGTACGCGTATCGACCGAGCTGGTCGCCTCGTCCAGGATCAGAATTCTCGGGTCTGAAAGGAAGGCGCGCGCGATGGTGAGGAGTTGTTTTTGACCCTGCGACAGATTTCCGGCCTCATCGGTCAGAACGGTGTCGTATCCGTCCGGTAGTGTCCGAACGAAGTGATCGACATAGGCCGCACGGGATGCGGCGAGAATGCCTTCCTCGGTCGGTTCGTCGGGCGGCGAGATCCCGTAGGCGATGTTTTCGCGGATCGTGCCCGAAAAGAGCCAGGTGTCCTGCAAAACCATGCCAAAATCCCCGCGGAGTTCATCGCGCGGGATCTCCCGGATATCCGTGCCGTCGAGCGTTATTTTACCGTTCTGAATGTCGTAGAAACGCATCAGGAGGTTGACGAGCGTCGTTTTGCCGGCACCGGTCGGGCCGACGATGGCGACCGTTTGTCCGGGCAAGACGTGCAGATTCATGTTTTCGATCAAAGGGACATCTTCCTTATAGCTGAACCGGACGTTCTCGAATCGAATCTCTCCGCGCACCTTCGGGAACGCATCGGCGACAGGGACTTCCGTAATCTGTAACGCGGAATTGGCATCCGTAAGCGGAAATGCGGATGCGGAGTCCGGCGTCTCTTCCGGGGTATCCATCAGATCGAAAACACGCTCGGCGGAAGCGACCGTCGATTGCATGGTGTTGATGATGCTCGCCGTTTGCGTGATCGGTTGGGTAAACTGCTTCGAATACGTGATAAAGGCAGTGATATCGCCCAAGGTGATGTTGCCGCTGATGATCTGCAGACCGCCGACGACGCAAAGAATAACGTAGTTTAGGTTCTCGATCAGGTGCATTGCGGGCATCACGATCCCGGAGACGAACTGCGCTTTAAAAGAAGATTTGAACAGAATCTGATTTTCCCGGTCAAACTCCGCACCGGCCTGGGCTTGCCGATTGAAAAGTCGCACGATCGTTTGTCCGGTGTACATCTCCTCGATTTGTCCGTTCAGATGCCCCGTCGACGCCCACATGTCGGCGAAATATTTCTGAGACTTTTTTGCGATCAATACCGTGATAATTGCCGCCAGCGGAATGGTGATCAGACCGACCAGCGTCAGAAGAGGGCTGATCGTCAGCATCATGATCAGGATTCCGACCAGTGTGGTCACCGATGATATGACCTGTGTCAGCCCCTGCTGAAGCGTCATGGAGATATTGTCCATGTCATTGGTCATGCGGCTGATGATCTCGCCTCTGGGCGTTGAGTCAAAATAGCGAAGCGGTAACCGCGTCAGTTTCCGGTCGATCGACTGACGCATCGAAAAGGAGATCTTCTGAGAGATCCCGGCCATCACATATCCGCCCCACCATGTGAAAAACGAAGAGACGACATAGATCAAACCGACGATCACGAGGATCCGAAGAAGCTCTTGATAATCGATCGGCTCCGAGCCGCCGGCGATCCTTGATTTCACGGTGACGGTAATAATATCGATCGCCCGGCCGAGGATCTTTGGGGTGACGATCAAAAATACAGTGGTCATCATGGATGCTATAAGAACAAACAGTAAAGCCGCCCGATGCGGTCGCAGAACCTCGAGAAGACGACGCATAGTTCCCTTGAAATCGCGCGGTTTCTCCGCGGGCATCATCGCACCCATGCCCGGGTGACCGCCTCCGGGGCCTCGCCCTCCGCGTGGGAGACCGGGAGTCGCCGGGGGCTTTATGGAAGCCGAGGCGTCGCGGGGTGCCTGCGTATCGCGGGGAAAAGGTTC
>JAFGGR010000045.1 GCA_016930475.1 Clostridiales bacterium
ATAACCGACGCTTTGGATGAAGCCGGATACCGCGCGGTAATCACAAGCATCCAAATCGGTACCGCAAAGGGAATGGGCGGCGGCAGTATCGAGATTGAAACCGCGATCGACGAGATCGAGAACATCGGGCTCGGCATCGTCATCGCCGGCGGAAGCGGAGTCGTCGATATCTGGGATAACGCGATCTTGCTTGAGCTGGTTCGCGAAGCAAACGAGCGGGGGCTTCTCGTCGCGGGCATCTGCGCCGGACCGGGCGTGCTCGGTAACGCGGGCGTACTCGTCGGAAAATCCGCCAGTTGGTACAACGGGCCGAACACGAACGCCGCCATGAGTGAGGCGGGGTGCGAGAATTCCGGACAAGCGGTCACGATCGACGGCAACGCGGTCACCGGAAACGGCCCTTCCGCGGCGACTGAATTCGGTGAGGCTGTCGTCGAGGTATTAAATTCGCTATCCAATCAATGATGCGACTGATCCTCCGTCAAGAGGAAAAAGGGATTGACGACACGGACGTTTCGCGATAAAATTCGAAGTCCTTTTCTATGCAATAACCCGTTTCCCATTTTTGATAAACGGAGGAACATCCTATGCCGCAGATCGCCAAGGGCGGAAAATTCGTTTTCGGGCAGTCACTGATTCATGACGACCTATCGGTTCGCTTTCCGCCGCAGGCGGTCCGCGAATATGATATCACCGCGGAACAACGCGTGTACCTGATGACCGGCAGCAAGTCGACCGGCGGTTTTTGTATTATGCGAAAAGGACTGCTCGCCCCCTCCAAACTTGGGATGATCCTTACCGAAAATCCGGAGCTTCGCGATTACTCGACGGCTCCGGGAGCATTTATCCGCTACAAGGGCAGATCCTACTGCTGGCTCCCGATCGAAAGCGAAGGTGTGATTCGGCTGACCCCGGAGATGATGTCTTTTCTGGACCTTCGGGTCGGAATGAAGCTCCTGTCGATCCGCAGCAGCGACATCGCGTTCACGATGGGCGCGAAGGGCCGGCTATTGGAGGCCGCGGACGGTTATGAGGGAGTGATCGAAGAATTCTGAATAAATTCGCGTTCACACTACTTCATGAAACCAATCCCGATTTGTGTCGCTTCGATCATTGGTCATCTTCCCGATCGTGCAGGAGAAGCGGTGTCATTTTCTTAATGGTGTTCGCTTCAAAACCATTGACCTTCTCCATGACTTCGGAAAATTTCTGCTTCGAAAGCAGCGATCGGCCTCTTTCGAGAAGAAAACGCATGACTTCCGGAGATCGTGAGAGTACCATCAAATTGTTGGGAGCGTTATCCTGAATGCTCCCGGCTTCATATCTCGTGACGGTTTTATCCCCAAGCCCCAAGAGACGCGCGTATTCGATTTGAGTAAGACCATAACGATCACGGATATTTTTGATCTCCTCCGGCTGTAATAATTGATGGTTCTTTCGATATATGCGGTACGCCTTTTCCAAATTCCTATCATCTGCCTTCTGATCCCAAAGCTCTTCACCGCAAGCATCGCAGATAAAAACCTCCGCCTTGATCTCAATCGGCTCATTCTTAACGGGGTACGACTCGATCGTGTGATTAACGGAAACAGATCTCTCCTGTCTGCATTTCGGACAATATATCAACGGTTTCATTTCTCCCCTCCTGATCGATCACGGCGTTTCATTAAAGTGAAAGCTGATCAAAATGAATTCTTCATTTTTTTGATAGGCGATTTTGAATTTGATGTATATCATTTCTCCTTGTACATTTCGCTTGAATATCCAGAGTTTATCTTCTGTCGGTCTGTCCCGATCCGTCATCGGACCTTGCCGATAATCCCGGTACGAGAGCGCGCATATTTCTTCCAATGCGTCTTTCCACAGCCATCCGAGCCTTGCTAACGTATGCATATTCTGCTTTCGATCGATACATGTAAAGCAGCCGGTATTTATCGAATTCCGCACATCGGACAATAGTTTCTCGATTTCCTCGTTCGTGGGCAACGCTCCGACGGCCTCCTTCAAATAGTATCATATGATACTTTATCAGAATGTTGCCCAACGCGTCAATTGGATATAATCAATATTTGCTCTTTGCCGCTAATATCGTCTGCCCCAAAAATCAGGCGTCAATCGAAACGATCAACAAATGCCCCTACGCTTCGATCCCGAAAACATTCTTGACCAGCATACCGATCAGGAAAGACAGGGCGGCGACGCCGAGGCTGATCGCAGCCATCTCTATAAAGCGGCGGCGGAACGGCGCGTCCTTAACGACCGAGATATAGTAGTTGAAAACAAAGATCACCGCGACCGCCAGAAAGAGGCTGACGCCGAGGCACACGAATGGATTTCCGAAAAGAAGGTACGGCAGGATCAGCACCGCAACGGTAAATACATACGCGATACCCGTGTAGATTGCGGCCTTGACCGCCTCGCCCTGCTCGCCCTTCTCCTGACGGGTCGAGAGATATTCGCTCGCCGCCATCGAAAAAGAGGCGCTGATGCCGGTGATGAGGCCGGTCATCGCAATCATGCGCGTATTCTGAAACGCGAACGTGAAGCCCGCGAGCGCACCGGTCAATTCTACGAGCGCGTCATTTAAGCCGAGCACGACCGAGCCCATGTAGTTCAGCTTCTCTTCATCGATCATATCGATCAGCAGGAGCTCGTGCGTCTGCTCGTCCTCGACAAACGCCTTGAGCCGGGGATATTTACCGACCATCGCCCCGTAGACATCGACTGCGTCGTCCTCCGCCTTTTCGAGAAGCTTAAGGCCGAAGGTCAGCCCGAAAAGCCGGCTGATCAAGTAGAAGAAGACGATCTTGCCCTTGGAGGGCGCGACGTCCCGACCGGTGATCTCCTTGAGCTCGTTATAGTGCCGAAGCTCGTCCCCGCTCATGCGCTCGAGGATATCGGCGTTCTTGCCGGCGTGCGTCTTGGCGGCAAGCTTGGCGTAGATCAGGTGTGAGGTGATCTCGTTTTTCTGTTCCCGAAGAAGGGAGAGGTCGGTTGGTTCCATACTGATTTCCTCTCGCGGAAGATCCGCATATTCGAAATGTCAGAGGCGTCGTTACGACTATTTTAGCATTTTTTGCCGGAGAAGGGATATCCCGTCAAGGCTCCGCAACAACGTCATCCGGATACTCCCCAATCTGCGTCAGGACCTCTTCCCGGCCCCAGAAATCATTGTGACCCGCGTCTTTGAGCGGCACCCATACGGAGCTTCGGCACACCTGAACCAAGCGCTCCGATCTTGCGTATGGGATCACTTCGTCGGTCTCGGACGCGAAACCCTAAGAATTGATATCAATGTAACCGTATTTTCCGGCGCTGCAGACAGGAACCATACCATTTTCAGATACGACACCAATTTCCTCAAAAACAGCCGGGATAATTTCTTCTCCTTCGAACGTCATGAGACCGAAACCGGAATGTTCATCCCGTACCATGAAGAGATCTGCCGTGGAACGATTCTCAAAATAAGGACCTTGCCAGGGTATTGCATCTATAGCCCAATAGACTGAAAAAAATCGGGGTTCGACGATAAAGTCTCCTTCTGAATCGAGCAAGCCGGTATCCCAATGTGCGTCATGGACCAAATAGGTGTCATGCTCCGGAGAATACCAATACGTCCCCGCCGG
>JAFGGR010000046.1 GCA_016930475.1 Clostridiales bacterium
ACGCCGACATCAAAAAGCACGCGAGGCTCAACTGCATCGCGCACCTTCTGAGCATGCTCCCCTATGAGGACCTGACTCCGGAACCGCTTCTGCTGCCGCCGCGGCAGGAGGGCTCGGGCTACGAGCGTCCGCCGATCGAAAAGCAAAACTTCATCCCGGAGATCTACGGACATCCGGTTAGGGACCGGGTGTGATCGTGCCGGAGCGATTTGTCGGCGAACCGAATGGTTTTCGAGCATAAAAAACGGCCGGGAATGATCCCGGCCGCCGGTATTATATCTGATCAGTACCCAAGGTTTTCGAGCACCGGTACGACCTCGCCTTTGTACTCTTCTCCGACTTCAACGTAAATAAACGTATTCCCGATTCGGGATATCACCGCGAAAACGCCGCCCTTCGTTGTGACGTACCTTGAATAATTCGCGACGTTGATCGTCGAATTGGATGATGCGCCGCCGCTGGGCAAATCGTTTTCAAAATAGTCCTTATTGTTCGCGTACGCCCGCTCGGCCTGCTCTTCGCTCTCTACGATATAGAACTCGATCTTAAAGTCATCCGTGCCGGCAAGGATCGCTGTCTCGACCCCGTCGTCTTCGTCGTATTGGTCGGTCACAACCCTGTAATCCCAATCCGCGTCTTCCACTGCCTCAATGAACTCTTCCTCGGAAACCGGCTCCTTGTCCTTTAACATATCGCACGATGCCGCGGAAAAAAGAACAAGCAGTGCAACGATCCCAACCATTGTTTTCTTAAAAATTGTCATAACCAACCCCCCAATTTTATCTTCTCCGGATTGCGATCAATCGAAGCAAGACCACCAATGCCGAAACGGCCGCCGCCACGTACGTCATCGCGGCCGCTCTTAAGACCTTCTTGGCGCCCGACAGTTCTTCGTCGGTAAGAATGTTCGTCTCCTCAAGCGCCTTGACCGCTCTCCTGCTCGCGTCAAACTCGACCGGAAGCGTCACCAGATAGAAAAGCACCGCAAAAACAAACAAAACAATGCCGATGTTGGCGATCATGATCCCGGTCTGCCCGATGTAAGAAGAAAAGAGGAGCCCGAAAATCGCCATGTACGGTCCGAACCTCGACCCGATATTGGCCAGCGGAACGAGTAACGCCCGGATCTTGTTCGGCAGGAAACTTTTCGAATCCTGGATCGCGTGGCCGCACTCATGTGCCGCAACGCCGATCGCCGCGACCGAAGTACTGTCATACACGCTTTCGGAGAGGCGAAGCACCTTTTCCTTCGGCGAATAGTGATCGGTCAGATTTCCCGCAACGCGTTCGATGGTGACCGCCGATTCGGCGAAATGTTGTTCCGTCAAACGATTGGCATGCAAAATATGCTCCGCGGCCATTTTCCCGGAAATATGCCTCGCGGATTCAACCTTGCTGTATTTGGAAAAAGTGACCTTTGTCCATATACTCGCGAAAAGCGACAACACGACCGTACCAATGAGAAGAACCAATCCCCAGTCATACATGAATATCCAAAACCCGTCCATACGCCGTCTCCTCCCTTCGTTAATTAAAGAATGAAGGGGAACGGACTATTTCTGCCCGTCCCCCGCACTTAATCATATCACAGCTTGATCAGGCAAGACAGATTTTCGAAAAATCGTCTGCCTTCAATGAAGCGCCTCCGACCAAGCCGCCGTTGATGTTCGCCTGCGCGAAGAGTCCCTTGGCGTTATCGGCTTTGATGGACCCGCCGTACTGGATCTTAATGTTCGCGGCCGCCTCGTCGGAATAAAGTTCCCCGATCGTTTTTCTGATAAACGCACACACTTCTTCCGCCTGCTCTTCGGTCGCGACTTTACCGGTTCCGATCGCCCAGATCGGCTCATACGCGATTGTAATCTGGCAAAGCTTCATCTCGGGAATGTCGGCAAATGCTCCCTCAATTTGACCTTTGACCCAGTCAAAAGTCTCTCCTGCCTCGCGTTGAGCCAGAGACTCGCCACAGCAGACGATCGAGCGAACGCCCCATTTAAGTGCCGCCTTGATCTTCTTGTTGACGGTCTCGTCGGTCTCGGCAAAATATTCCCTGCGTTCCGAATGACCGATAATGACGTAGTCAACTCCCATTCTCGCAAGCCATTCCGGCGAAATCTCACCGGTAAAAGCACCTTTATCCTCAAAATGACAGTTCTGTGCCGCGACTTTGATATTCGAATAAGCAGCCGCTTCCAAAACTGCCGGCAAAGCGGTAGCGGGAACTCCGACCGCAATCTTCGACGTCGCGTCCTTGACCAACGGCTTCAGCGCCTCAACAAAATTGGCCGCATCGGCCGGGATTCCTTTGTTCATCTTCCAATTCCCGGCAGCAAACGTACGGTCGGAATCTTTGTCCTGCAGGCAATCGATGCCGGGCAAAACTTTCCCTTCGATAAATTCAAGGGACGCTCCTCCGCCCGTTGAAATATGGGTAACTCGATCAGCAAAGCCGAGTTTTTCAACGGCAGCGGCAGAATCTCCTCCGCCGATAATCGATGTTGCATCGGATTCCGCAACCGCCTTGGCGATCGCGCGGGTACCCGCCGCAAATTTGTCAAACTCGAAAACGCCCGCAGGTCCGTTCCATACAACGGTCTTTGCTTTTCGGATCGCTTCGGAGAAAATCTTGATCGTCTCCGGACCGATATCCATCCCCATCCATCCGTCGGGAATGTGATCACAACAGACAACCTTGGATGCCGCATCGGCGGAAAAAGAGTCACCGACCACGTTATCCTTCGGTAACAGCATATCTACACCTTTTGCCTCGGCCTTCGCCATCAATTCTTTGGCAAGATCCGCCTTGTCCGGCTCGCACAACGAATCTCCGACCTGATAGCCCTGTGCGTAATCAAACGTATATGCCATCGCTCCCGCGATGATGATCGTATCCGCCTTCTCTAGGAGATTCTCGATAACGCCGATCTTATCGGATACCTTGGCTCCGCCCAGGATCGCAACAAAGGGACGCTGAGGATCGGAAAGCGATTTACCCATGATTTCAAGCTCTTTTTGGATCAGATAACCCGAAGCGCTCGGAAGGAAATTGGCGAGACCCGCCGTCGAGGCGTGCGCGCGGTGTGCGGTGCCGAACGCATCATTGACGTAAAGCTCCGCAAGCGAAGCCAGCTCGGCCGCAAACGCGGGATCGTTCTTGGTCTCTTCCTTGTGGAAGCGAACATTCTCAAGCATCAGAATTTCGCCGTCGCGCAGTGCCGCCGCTTTGGCTTTGGCATCCTCGCCGATGACATCATCAGCCTGGATAACGGGCTGTCCCAAAAGCTCGGAAAGACGCTGTGAGGCCGGCTTCATCGAAAATGCCGGTTCCGGACCGCTTTTCGGACGTCCGAGGTGCGACACCAAAATCACCTTTGCTTTGTTGTCTGCCAAGTACTTGATCGTCGGCAGCGCACCTTTGATGCGCTTGTCGTCCGTGATCTCCCCCGTCTTTTTGTCCAGGGGTACGTTAAAGTCAACGCGTACGATAACCTTCTTGCCGGTCACGTTCAGGTCTTCAACATTCTTCTTGGGAACCATTGCCATAGTGTTCACTCTCCTTAACTACTCACTCCCTCTCGGGAGGTATTCAAACGGTATTGCTCCAGTCCGCCGGAAGGCCCGGCAAATCAAGCCACATTATTATACAGAGATTTGCATCGTGTTTCAATGACAAGTTATGTATAAAAGCCTGAAGAATTCGTCATAAACGGAGACTTCGTGGTGCAATCCGCTGTTGACAACAACGAACATATTGCTTGTTGACAATTCGACATTTTGGCGATACTATTTTCTGGTCTGAGAATTTCAACGATTCGGAAGACCGAAAACATTTATGAAAGAGAGGTAAGCGGTTCATGCGAAAGCAATCAAACGGGATCCTGCGGTTTCACACCGCCAAACGCCCTGCATTAAATAAAGCATCCGGCATGATTACCATTTCCGCATATTTTTATGCCGTTCTACCGATGTTCCCATAGAAGGACAAACTGACTTGCGTTCAGTGTCCCGGAGGGCATCGCCCGACGGGACATTTTCATTCTTCATTCCCGTCGCCGAACGATTCACCGAACCGCACTTCGTTCATCCGAAGATGCGGCGCACAAAGGAAAGTCGCAATTGCGACGGGTAAGAACAATGAGTCCGATACAAAGACTAAAGAAATTTTTCCTTCCGGGTAAAGATCGGGAGTTTAGCAAAAAACTGATTCATCTCACCGTTCCGATGGCTCTTCAGCAATTGATGATGTCGTGTGTCTTTCTTTTTGACACGGTCATCGTCAGCGGCTTGGGGGACGAATACCTCAGCGCTTCCGGACAAGCCGGACATTTTACCTTTCTGATGTGGAGCGGGCTTTTTGCGATATCCGGCGCGGGATCGATTTACGCCGCTCAATACTGGGGCAAGGACAAAGATATAACGGGTGTTCGAAAATCATTTACGACGACACTAATTTTCGGCGGTCTGGTTGCGATCCCCTTTTTCATTGTCGGGTTCTTTTTCCGGGATGAGTTAATGATCATCCTGTCTCAGGATGATCGGACGCGCGAACTCGGTTCCGACTACTTATCTATCGTAAGCGTTGCATTCTTGTTTTGGTTCATGACCGCGATGCTTTCAAGCGTCCTTCGCTCGGTCGGCATCACGCGAATTCCTATGATCGCATCCGGCGTTTCCATTGCGATCAATGTGGTGATGGACAGCTTGATCGTATACGGTTTTCTGGGTTTCCCGCGTTTGGAAATCAAAGGCGCGGCGCTTTCGACCGTTGTCGGAGCTTTCGTGGAACTCGTCCTGCTGATCGTCCTGGCCCGAAAGACAAAGGCTCCGATCACCTTTTCGAAAAAAGATATTGTGCGGCCCGAAAAGCCACTGTTGATCAAATTTACAAAGGCATCTCTTCCGTTGATGGCCAAAGATCAACTTTGGGCGCTCGGCGTTACGGTCTACAGCATCTGTTTCACCTATCTCGGGGTAGCGCAAAGTGCCGCCTATAACGCATACTCCACTCTCGGCGAGTTTATGAATATCGCGTTTTGCGCGATCGGGAGCGCGGGCGGAATTATGATCGGTCATGTCCTCGGCACCGGAGACATCGAGAAGGCGAAGAGCTATTCTTGGAGACTGCTTCGCATTATCCTGATTTCGGGAGTGCTTCTCTGTCCGATCTTCATCCTCTTAAGCGATGTCATTCTGCTTCCGTTCCCGAACTTGACCCCGGAAGCAATTGGGTATGCACATCAGGCTTTGGTGATCATCTCTCTGGTCATCTGGGCTCGAGGCATCAATTTCACAAACATGAACGGGATCCTGAGAGCCGGTGGCGACACGTTCGGAGCGGCAATGATCGATGTCGGCATGTTATGGTTATTTGGTGTTCCGCTTGCGCTCATTGTCAGCCTTCTGCTCGGCCTTCCCTTTTGGGCATTGATGGTCGTCATCTCGGCAGAAGAGGTCGTCAAGGTCGGAATCAGCATCGGACGCGTCCGCACCTACAAATGGGCGAAAAAATTGGTATGATCCCAGATCGTTCTACGGGGCGCGAACAATAAGTGACGGGCAGCGGATCGATCCGCCGCCCGTCGTTCGTTATTCGACAAACAAGATCAGTCTAGCGCGATTTTCTCCTGCATGGCTTCGATCGCGGTTTGCATTTCAAAAATACGCTGGGGATTCTCGGGCAGAAAACGGTTGATTTGACCGCCGGCTTCGATCAATTCGATCGTTTTTCCATAATTGAGTTTGAGCCCGCGCAAACGTTCGACCGGAAATACTTTTTCCACCTTCTCGTAATTCCCCGAAACAGCATTGTTCTTTCCCTTCTTCGGTTTGCCTTTTCTGAGTTCGATCCCTTCTTCGACCGGACACTGGGTCCCGGAATACTTCACCTGTCCGTTTTCGATCCTCAAAATGCCGCTTCCCACTTCACGGAAAACGTGCTCGTCAAGCGGTAACAACAGTCGTGCGTTTTCGGTGATGAGAAAGCCGTCTTCCTTAATTCTTTGTCGCATCCGTTCCTTCTCCCATTCGACCCATTGATGCATGTCGCGGAACGCTTTATCTTCTTCACTCTCGGGACAAAAGAATCCGGTCGGTAACATGCGAACACGATTATTGCACGAAGAACAGATCAGCAGATCCTTATCACAGGTCATGACGTTGTCTTTTCCGCAGCGCGGGCAAGCGTGCGCGACGTTCTGCGCGCCGGAAGCGATCGCCTTGCTCCTGAATGCCCGGGGATGTTGTGCAAACCAATGGTATTCGCTGTAATCCAGTTGTTGCAGTAAATACTCGTGAATCTCCTGAATACTCATTTTCTTGACACGTTCGGCGGGAAGGATCGACTTGATTTCCGCCGTGATCCTCCCCCTTCGAAAACCGCTCTTGCTCCAACGGGGCCACGTCATATACGCACCGTGCGATGCCATGACGGCAATTGCACTTCCGGTCTTCTTGATCATTCTGGCGATCGCATCGTCAAAATGTTTCGACGTCCCGTCAACCAGGCGCGTTGCTTCCGGGAAAATCCCGAGTGTTCCCCCTCGTTTCAGAACAGTCAACATCCCTTTTACCGCTTTGGAATCGGATCGGAATTGCGTCTTGGGGATCGCACCTCCCCGGGCAAAAAGCGGTCCGATGAACCGATTTCGAAAAATAAAAGTTCCGGCCACAAAATTGATCTTTCGCCCGTAAAGGACCGCCGCCATAATAATGGGATCCAAAAAAGACGGATGGTTGCCCATGCAAACCAGCGGTCCTTTCATCCGGACCGTCTCCTTGTCCCGGCGAACTTTGATACCAAATACAAGCCGAGCAAGACTCACCACGATCCCCAGTCCGATACCGTTGTAAAGGAAAGTATTGGGCACATGTCCGAGAGCGTATTTCTTCTTTTCAGGCATATCAAGGCTCCAATCCTGCCGAGCGACGTCAAACGCGACGCTTCTTAATCGAACATCGCCATTTGCGACATAATTTGATAACATCTATTTCGTATTATACAGTAGAGTTCCGTCTTTGGCACGAGGGAGCTTATGTGTATACCGACATCATGACTCTTCGGAGGTCAACACCCGGATGGCAAGATACTGTTTTTACTGCGGTCGAGAACTTTCGCCCGGCGAGAAGTGCACGTGCAGAT
>JAFGGR010000047.1 GCA_016930475.1 Clostridiales bacterium
CGTGAGCACAACCTGAAGAACATCGATATCGACATACCCAGAGAGAAACTCGTCGTTTTGACCGGTCTTTCGGGTTCGGGGAAATCCTCGCTTGCTTTCGATACGATTTACGCCGAAGGGCAGAGGCGATATGTCGAGTCATTATCGTCCTACGCGCGCCAATTCCTGGGGCAAATGGAGAAGCCCGATATCGATCGGATCGACGGCTTGTCGCCCGCGATTTCCATTGACCAGAAGACCACCAGCAAGAATCCGAGGTCCACGGTCGGTACCGTGACCGAGATTTACGACTATCTTCGTCTCCTTTACGCGCGGGTCGGGACTCCGCACTGTCCGGAATGCGGCAAAGAGATCCGTTCGCAGTCCGTCGACCAGATCGTCGATACGCTTCTTCGCTACCCCGACGGCACTCGGGTCGTGCTCATGGCACCCGTGGTGCGGGGCCGGAAGGGCGAGTACGCGAAGCTTTTCGAGGAATTACGAAAGGCGGGATACGCGCGCGTCCGCGTGGACGGAGAAATGTTCGAGCTCGATGAGGATGTCGACCTGGATAAGAATAAGAAACATTCGATCGAAGTGGTAGTCGACCGGATCATCATCCGTCGCGATATCCACGGCCGCTTAGCGGATTCGGTAGAGGGAACCGTCCTGATATCCGACGGCCTCCTGCAGGTGTCGGTCCAGATCCCCGAAGATGAGAATGAGTTCGGCGATATCATCTATAAGGAAGAGGAGGTCTTGTTTTCGCAGAAATATTCATGTCCGGATTGCGGGATCGGCTTTGAAGAACTGAACCCGAGAATGTTTTCATTCAATAATCCTTTCGGTGCCTGTCCTGACTGCTCGGGTATTGGATCACACTCTTATGTTGACCCCTTTCTTTGCGTTTCAGACCCCGGGAAATCGATCAATGAGGGTGCCATACGCACGGCCGGATGGAACTTCGACGACGACAGCAGTTGGGGCCGCGCTTTTGTCGTAGCATTGTCTGACCGGTATTCCTTTTCTCTTGATACGCCCTGGGATCAACTGCCGAAGCGGATCCGGGATATCATCCTTTTCGGAAACGGCGGCGAGGTGTTGTCGATCGACACGAGGAACAGCAAGTATTCCCGAGGCGCCGAATACCGGTCGAGCTGGCAGGGGATCGTCCCCAGTCTCGAGCGTCGTTATCGTGAGACCGGATCGGAGGACATGAAGGAATACTACGAGCAATATATGAATATCCATCCCTGTCCGGCTTGCGGAGGCGCAAGACTGAACAAAAAGAGCCTTTCGGTCACGATCGGAAACTACAACATCCACGAATTGACCTGCCTCCAGATCAGAAAATGTCTGAAAATTCTCGAAAATCTCAACTTCTCCGAGCGCAGGCTCACGATCGCGGAACCGATTTTGAAGGAGATCCGCGCCCGGCTCGGTTTTCTCCTGGATGTCGGTCTGGACTATCTGTCGCTGAGTCGCTCATCGGCGACCCTCTCCGGCGGTGAGTCGCAACGGATCCGTCTGGCGACTCAGATCGGGTCCGGCCTGATGGGCGTCCTTTATATCCTCGACGAGCCGTCGATCGGTCTTCATCAACGCGATAACGCAAAACTGCTCCGGACACTCAAGCGACTCCGCGATCTCGGGAATACGGTTTTGGTCGTCGAACATGACGAGGAGACAATGCGGGAAGCCGATTGCGTGATCGACCTGGGCCCGGGTGCCGGAGAACACGGAGGCGAACTGGTCGCAATCGGCTCCCTGGAGGAGATCATGCGGACCGAAAAATCCATAACGGGTCAATATTTGAGCGGCAAGAAGTTCATCCCCCTCCCGGTGATCCGACGAGCTCCGAACGGCCATTATCTGACCGTACACAAGGCGCGCGAAAACAACCTTCAGGAGATCGACGTTCGGATCCCTCTGGGGTTGATGACATGCGTCACCGGAGTATCCGGATCCGGGAAAAGTTCGTTAGTCAACGGGATCATCCTGAAGAAACTCGCGGCGGACCTGAACGGAGCCAAGCGTCAATTCGGCGCGTTCGAGTCGATGGAAGGGTTGGAATTCCTGGACAAGGTGATCGCCATCGATCAGTCTCCGATCGGAAGAACGCCGAGATCCAATCCGGCGACATATACCGGATGTTTTGATTTGATCCGGGACCTGTTCGCGGGCAGTCGGGACGCTCGTGCCCGCGGATATTTGAAGGGTCGCTTCAGCTTCAATGTTAAAGGCGGTCGGTGCGAGTCCTGCGGAGGCGACGGGGTCAACCGGATCGAGATGCATTTTCTGCCGGATGTCTTTGTCACGTGCGACGTCTGCAAGGGCAGAAGATACAACAGGGAGACGCTGGAGGTCCGGTATAAGGGGAAGAACATCGCCGACGTATTGGAGATGACCGTCGACGAGGGATTGGAATTCTTTTCGAGCATTCCGAGGATCCGGAGAAAACTGGAGACCCTTTCCGAGGTCGGTATGGGATATATTCGGTTGGGACAGCCTTCGACGCAACTGTCCGGAGGAGAGGCCCAGCGTGTCAAGCTCGCGACGGAATTGTCCAAAAGGAGTACGGGGCGGACGTTCTACATCCTGGACGAGCCGACGACGGGATTGCACATTGCCGATGTGCATAAGCTTGTTGACATTTTGCAAAGACTGACCGAAAATGGTAATACTGTTTTGGTAATTGAACACAATCTCGACGTCATCAAGACGGCCGATTATATAATTGATTTAGGACCGGAGGGTGGAGATAAGGGCGGAACCGTCGTTGCTCTGGGCACTCCGGAAGAGATCGCGACAAACCCATCGTCATATACCGGACAGTATTTGGCTCCGCTCCTCGAGAAAGCCCGTAATTACGGACCTCGTCGCGATTCGGAGATTAAGAAGTTTAAGGCCGTGGTCGAGAAGGACAAACTCGAGATCGCGACCTCCGTGAAACCGCGCAGAAAGAGAAACGCGAGAGAGACAAAGGATAAATAGATGACAAAATGCATTATCTGCAAAAAGAATGTGGCCGTCGTTTTTACGACCCGGATCGAGAACGGAAAGCGGATCAGTGAAGGGCTTTGCTTAAAGTGTGCCTATCAGACCGGGATCGGCGGAATCGATGAGATGTTCGCTAAGTCCGGTATCAACGAGAAGAACATCGATCGGGTCTCCGATCGGCTCAACAACCTGATGTCGGGAGTCGAAGGGACCCAGCCCGAGGACATCTTTAAGATGCTTCTGAGTTCGGACGACCTGTTGCTGGACAAGAATATGTCCGATGGCGGCGAAGAGTATCCCGATAACGAGGACGATCCGCAGGACACGGATCTTGGTTTTCTTGAAATCGGGAATCAGGATTCGGGCGGGTCATTCGATATGAATGACGAATCACTCTCCGACAATCCTTTCGATATGTCGTCCGAGGAATTATCCGGAGACGATAAGAAGGCGGATGCGGATGCTCCGGGTCCGTCCCCACGCAGGACCGCTGATCGCCGCAGAGAGCCGAAGCTTCGATTTCTCGATCAGTTCGGAACGAATCTGACGCTGAAAGCCAAAGATGGCAAGATCGATCGGATCATCGGCCGGGAGAAGGAACTGGAGCGTGTTATCCAGATCCTTAACCGCCGTTCAAAGAACAACCCCGCGATCCTCGGTGCCCCGGGCGTCGGCAAGACGGCCATCGCGGAAGGCTTAGCCGTTCGGATTGCCGAAGGACAGGTCCCGGCGAAGCTTTTGGATATGTCCGTTTACCTTCTGGATATGACCGCCATGGTCGCCGGAACTCAGTTCAGAGGCCAGTTTGAGAGCCGGATGAAGGGTGTCGTCGAAGATGCCAAGAAGAGTGAGAACGTGATCCTGGTCATCGACGAGCTCCACAACATCATGGGTGCGGGCGACGCAGAAGGCGCAATGAATGCCGCGAACATTCTGAAGCCGGCGCTGGCTAAGGGTGAGATCCGCGTCATCGGCTCGACCACACTGGATGAGTACCGACGTTTTATCGAGAAGGATTCCGCTCTCGAGCGACGTTTCCAGAAGGTGATCGTCGAGGAGCCGAGCGTGGCGGAGAGTATCGAGATACTGAAGGGGATCCGCGATTATTATGAGAAGCACCACCACGTCTCCTATTCGGATGAGGTGATCGAATACGCCGTCAAGGCATCGGCAAGATACATCATGGATCGTTTTCTGCCGGACAAGGCGATCGACTTGCTCGACGAATCCGGATCCAGAGCGAACCTCAGAGAGGTTCGTCTGGTCAAGCATAAGTCGCTTACGAAAGAAAAGTCCGAGATGGAGAAGCGCCTGGCGGATATCGAACAGAAGATCGAAGCTTCGGCACCGCAGATCATCGAGCAGGAAGGCCTTTACGAGAAGCAAGCGGAGACCAAGGCGCACCTGCTTCGCGTGGAGAACGAACTGGAGTCTCTGGAGAGCGAGATGGTTCCGACCATCATATCCCATGAGGATATTTCCGCGGTCATTGAAATGTGGACGGGCATCCCGGTCAAGCGAATTTCGGAGACGGAATCCGAGAAATTGATGAAACTTGAGGATCGCCTTCATATGCGCGTCGTCGGTCAGAATGATGCGGTGAGCGCTTTGGCTCGCGCGATTCGCCGCAACCGCTCCGGATTCGGTAAGAAGCACAAGCCGGCGTCCTTTATCTTCGTCGGTCCGACCGGCGTCGGTAAGACCGAACTTGTAAAAGCGGTCGCGGAGGCGATGTTCGCCCGCGAAGACGCATTGATCCGTATGGATATGTCCGAATTTATGGAGGCGCACACGGTCAGCAAGCTGATCGGATCACCCCCCGGATACGTTGGGTACGATGACGGAGGACAGCTGACGGAGCGGGTCCGTCGCAAGCCATATTCGGTGATCCTTTTCGACGAGATCGAGAAGGCGCACCCGGATGTGTTCAATCTGCTCCTGCAGATCCTCGACGACGGTCGACTGACCGACAGTCACGGACGCCTGGTCAATTTCGAGAATACCATTTTGGTGATGACCTCCAATGCCGGAACGACGCTGAAGTCAAACGGATTCGGCTTCGGGTCGGAGGGCCACGTCGCGATGGAGAGCCGGGTGCAGACCGTACTCAAGGATATGTTCCGACCGGAGTTTCTGAACCGCGTCGACGAGATCATTGTGTTTCAAGAGCTTACGAGGGACGAGATTCGTCAGATCGTCGATTTGATGCTCAAGGAGCTTTCCGCGCAACTGACCGATAAGGGCATCGCCCTGAACGTTTCCGAGAAAGCGAAGGACGCGCTCGCGACAGAGGGCTATGACGTCAAGTACGGGGCCAGACCCCTTCGCAAGACGATACAGCGCCGCTTGGAGGACCCGTTGTCCGATATGTTCCTGACCTCGAAGCTCGAGAAGGTCAGCGGGGTGGTCGTTGACCACGACGGCGAGAAATACACCTTTGCGTTGAAAGAAATGGAATAGTGCTTTTCGCGACAAAAAACAAACCCGGCAGGAAACGATCCCGCCGGGTTTTTTGTCGGAACTTTTGTATACCGCTCGAAAAGCGATCTCAGAATCGACTACGTGCGATAGCTTCCGTTGATCTTTACGTAATCGTACGAAAAATCACAGGTCCACATGCGGTCTGCACAGGACCCGGAATGAAGCCGGACATCGATCAGAACGGTAGACTCGGAGAGTATACGCTTGGCCTCGGCCTCGTCGAAATCCAGCGCGCATCCGCCTTTGCAGACTTGAAGGGTTCCGAAATAGATGTCTGCCCGATCCGGGTTAAAGCTTGCTCCGGAGTAGCCGGCGGCAGTCAGAATCCTTCCCCAGTTCGCATCTTCTCCGAAAATCGCCGTCTTGCACAAAGGCGAGCGGCAGATGCTTCGCACGATCAAGAGCGCGTCCTCTTCCGACGGGGCACCTTCGACCCGAACCTCGATCAGTTTAGTCGCGCCCTCGCCGTCGGCGGCGATCATTTGAGCGAGATCCCGGGCAACGCTTTCAAGTGCCTGAGCGAAAAGCTCATATTCATCGGTTTCGGATTTAATCTCCTGCCCGGACATTCCGTTTGCCATCATGAGGATCGTGTCGCAAACCGACGTGTCTCCGTCGACGGATACGCGGTTGATCGTATACTTGACTGCATCGCGCAATAGCGTATCCAACGAAGAGGGGTCAATGTCGGCGTCTGTGGTGATGATCCCGATCAGCGTCGCTAAATCGGGATGGATCATCCCGGAGCCCTTGGCCATGCCGGATATCGTGACCGTATTCCCGTTGATCTCGACAACGGCCGAAGCCTCTTTGGGGACGAGGTCCGTCGTCATGATGGCTCTCATCGCGGAATGTGCCGCTTCCTCGGAGGCGGAGAGATTTTTCTCTAACTCGGTGATGCCCTCCGTCATCTTTTTGACGGGGAGGCGTTTCCCGATCACACCGGTCGAGCAGGTGAGGATCTCTTCCGGGCGGACACCGATCACGCGAGCGGCTTCGGCGGCCACCCGATCGGCATCCTCTTCACCCACCGGACCGATGCAGGCATTCGCACTGACGCTGTTGATCAATACCCCGCGGCAAGTCCCGAACTCCGAAACCAATCGGCGGGTGCGCCGGAGGGAGTGCCCCTGGACGATATTTCTCGTGTATACGCCCGCAACGGAGGCTGAGCACTCGGAGACGACCAATGCCAGATCGGGTTTTCCGTCTTTTTTCATGCCGCAATGAACTCCGGCGGCCAAATAGCCCTTGGGCATCGTGATGTAAGAAGATTGATTCGTCATATTCACCCTCGCGAAAATAGTACTAAACGAATGCGTATTATACACCATTTGTCGTTTTTAAGCATTCATATCGTATGAAAATACGATATAATCAAGAAGGTTAAGAAAACCACGGGAGGATACAAATATGTGGACCTGTTCCGAAATTCGTCAGGCGGCCAGAAGCCGTATCAAGTTATCGCTTTGGGCGGTGATCCTTGTTACCTTGGTGTACACCGCGATTATTTCTGTCTTGCCCATGATCAACGCAACGATCACGACAATAATGCAATTGCCTGTTTTGACGGGTTCCGGAAATATTGAGGAGATGATTCCGCTCCTTTCGGTCACCTCAATGATCGCCCCGTTGATCAACCTTGCGATGATCGTACTCATGTTTCTGGTATTCAACCCCATGTATGTCGGATACATCCGATACCTGGGGTCGATCGAGAAGGAATCGAGCGATATCGGAAACGATGTTAAGAGTTTATTCTGGGCTTTTCGCGACGAAAGGTACAGCCGTGTTTTATCCGGAACGGCATGGAAGCAATTGTGGATGATGATTTGGGGCTGGGTCGTCTCGGCGATCGTCTTTATTCCGGCCTCCATCCTGATGGTTTTTATGTTCATCGAACTTTTCTCCGGTTTTATGGGTCGGCGAAATTACAATGATTTCATCGATATTTTCACTCGTGAAACCGGAAACCGTGTGTTATTTTGGGTTGTTGTCCTTTTCGGTTACTTTCTTATCGCCGGTATCGGAGTCACGATATTTCTGCTCAATCGATTCTACGCCTATTTGTTTACCGAATTCGTTCTGACCGAGCGGACCGATATGCCGTATAAAGCCGCATTGGATCTGAGCAAGCAAATGACGCGAGGATTGAAGATGAAGTTGTTTGTTCTGGATCTTTCGTTTATCGGATGGTATATTCTGAGTGCGCTGACGTTTAACATCCTTATGTTATGGCTCTTGCCGTATCGAATCTCCGCATATCAAGAGGTTTACGATCGCCGGAAACAAGAACTGGGGATCATCATGAATCCTCCTGTTCAGCAGATGGGACAGCCGGCTCAGATGCAACAGCCGGCACAGCCTTACGGGAACGGAGCACAGGGATGAGTCAGGAAAGAAACTATGACGTCGCCATCATCGGAGCGGGCATCTCCGGTATCTTCGCGGCGTATGAGTTAATGATCACCGATCCGAAGTTGAAGGTCGTCCTGATCGAGCAGGGGCAACCGGTTTCCAAGCGTTCCTGTCCGATCATCAAGGGCGCGACGGACAGTTGCATCGGATGCAGTCCGTGCGCGATCATGCGCGGGTTCGGCGGTGCCGGAGCCTTTTCGGACGGGAAGTTCAATTTCACCACGCAGTTTGGCGGCTGGCTCAATGAGTATATTCCGGAACGTGAACTGATGCGTTTAATTGAGTATGTCGACAGCATCAATATTGAATTCGGAGCGACAACGGACGTTTTTTCGACGGATACGCCCGAGGCGAACGCGATCCGCAGGAAGGCGATCGCTCTGGATCTGCACTTGATGGATGCCAAATGCAAGCATCTGGGCACCGAGCGGAACCGGGATCTTCTCGCGGCGCAGTTTGATTGGTTGGGGAAACGCCTGGACGTTTTATGCGACACGAAGGTCGACGATATCTCGGTTAACGCCGACGGTAGTTTCATTTTGGATACGTCCAAAGATACCATTCACTGCGATTATCTCATTGCCGCGCCCGGACGATCCGGGGCGGAGTGGTTTTCGAAGCAGTGTCAGAAGTTGAAGCTTGTGATGATCAACAATCAGGTCGACCTGGGATTGCGCGTCGAGCTTCCGGCTATTGTTTTCAAGGAAATCACCGACGCGATGTATGAGGCGAAGCTCTTGTACCGCACATCGCGTTATAAAGACGTCGTTCGCACCTTCTGCATGAATCCGTACGGATACGTCGTTACCGAGAATACAGACGGTATCATTACGGTCAACGGACACAGTTATACGGATCCTTCCATGCGAAGCGAGAATACGAATTTCGCGCTTCTGGTGAGCAATCGTTTCACAACGCCTTTCAATGAGCCGTACCAGTACGGGAAAAGGATCGCGTCTCTTTCGAATATGCTCGGCGGAGGGATCATGCTGCAGCGTTTCGGCGACTTGATGGACGGAAGAAGGACTAACGCTCACCGGCTTCCTCAGGGTTTTGTCAAGCCGACGCTGAACGCGACGCCCGGTGACCTGTCGCTCGTTCTGCCGAAGCGACACATGGACAATATTATCGAGATGATCCAGGTTCTGGATAAACTTGCGCCCGGAACGGCCAATCAGGACACACTTCTTTACGGAGTGGAAGTCAAGTTTTACAGCGCGCGGATCAGCTTGACCAACGAACTCGAGACGATGATCCCGAATTTCTTCGCGATCGGAGATGGTGCGGGGATCACCCGCGGATTGTCCCAAGCCGGCGCCAGCGGAGTGCATGCGGCACGAGCCGTACTGAAGCGCAAGGGAGTCGCTTTGAAGCACGGCGGATAAGTGATGAACAGACGTTCCCAAGCGCGGCTGATGTTGACATTTGCGGCATCCACACATATAATTTCATTCGTGCCTTTAAGCGGCACGACACGGTGGGATTAGTTCAGCTGGTTAGAGCGCTAGTTTGTGGC